>NZ_JACVZN010000170.1:0-244 GCF_017151895.1 Staphylococcus sp. EG-SA-15
ATCAACTATTAACGCAAGTGGCTGGTAGAGCTGGTCGTCATGAAAAGGCAGGTCAAGTCATCATTCAAACGTATAATCCGGATCATTATTCAATATTGGATGTTCAAAAAAATGATTATTTAACATTGTATCTGCATTCAGCACACCAACTAAAGTAATATTTGGATAATCTAATCCTTTCGCAATCATCTGAGTACCTAGTAAAATATCACCGTTACCTTTTTCGAATTCAGTCAATAACTTT
>NZ_JACVZN010000171.1:0-242 GCF_017151895.1 Staphylococcus sp. EG-SA-15
GGCAAGGAAACATTAAAATGGCAATAACATATGAAGTGACATTATATATCTTATTCATTAAATATCCTGCCTATCTCTTGATAGAACTGTTTATTATTTTCAATTACATCGTTTCTATAAGCTTCTCGAATAATCCGAATTTTAAATTTTCGAAAATTGTATACGATGTTTTAGGTTTTCTTAGATTAGTATTTATACCTGCTATGATAGTGTTTTTCCAGGATTCAACTATAGATAATTTG
>NZ_JACVZN010000172.1:0-237 GCF_017151895.1 Staphylococcus sp. EG-SA-15
AGCATGATGCTAATTTCGTGGCATGGGAAAATCCGTAGATCTGAAGAGACCTACGGTTCTTTTTATATAGAGCGTAAATACATTCAATACCTTTTAAAGTATTCTTTGCCGTATTGATACTTTGATACCTTGTCTTTCTTACTTTAATATGACGGTGATCTTGCTCAATGAGGTTATTCAGATATTTCGATGTACAATGGCAGTCAGGTTTAAGTTTAAAAGCTTTAATTACTTTAA
>NZ_JACVZN010000173.1:0-237 GCF_017151895.1 Staphylococcus sp. EG-SA-15
AAAATTAAGTTTTGATGCAATGACGATCGTTGGAAATCTCAACCGAGACAACGCTCAAGCCCTTTCTAAATTTATGAGTGTAGAGCCCCAAATAAGACTTTGGGAGGTTCTGTTGCAAAGTAAAAAATATAGCTAACCACTAATATATCATGTCAGTGTTCGCTTAACTTGCTAGCATGATGCTAATTTCGTGGCATGGGGAAAATCCGTAGATCTGAAGAGACCTACGGTTCTTTT
>NZ_JACVZN010000174.1:0-237 GCF_017151895.1 Staphylococcus sp. EG-SA-15
CAGATTCAGACAGCGACTCAGACTCAGACAGTGATTCAGATTCAGATAGCGATTCAGACAGCGACTCAGACTCGGATAGCGACTCAGACTCAGACAGAGACTCAGACTCAGATAGCGATTCAGATTCGGACAGCGACTCAGACTCAGACAGTGATTCAGATTCAGATAGCGACTCAGACTCAGATAGCGACTCAGACTCAGACAGTGATTCAGACTCAGATAGCGATTCGGACTCGG
>NZ_JACVZN010000175.1:0-237 GCF_017151895.1 Staphylococcus sp. EG-SA-15
CCGAGTCCGAATCGCTATCTGAGTCTGAATCACTGTCTGAGTCTGAGTCGCTATCTGAGTCTGAATCGCTATCTGAATCTGAATCACTGTCTGAGTCTGAGTCGCTGTCTGAGTCTGAATCGCTGTCTGAGTCTGAATCGCTATCTGAGTCTGAGTCGCTATCTGAGTCTGAGTCGCTGTCTGAATCGCTATCTGAATCTGAATCACTGTCTGAGTCTGAGTCGCTGTCTGAATCTG
>NZ_JACVZN010000176.1:0-237 GCF_017151895.1 Staphylococcus sp. EG-SA-15
CAGATTCAGACAGCGACTCAGACTCAGACAGTGATTCAGATTCAGATAGCGATTCAGACAGCGACTCAGACTCGGATAGCGACTCAGACTCAGACAGCGATTCAGACTCGGATAGCGATTCAGATTCAGACAGCGACTCAGACTCAGACAGTGATTCAGATTCAGATAGCGACTCAGACTCAGATAGCGACTCAGACTCAGACAGTGATTCAGACTCAGATAGCGATTCGGACTCGG
>NZ_JACVZN010000177.1:0-237 GCF_017151895.1 Staphylococcus sp. EG-SA-15
TGATCCAAAATTAAGTTTTGATGCAATGACGATCGTTGGAAATCTCAACCGAGACAACGCTCAAGCCCTTTCTAAATTTATGAGTGTAGAGCCCCAAATAAGACTTTGGGAGGTTCTGTTGCAAAGTTGAATTTATAGTATAATTTTAACAAAAAGGAGTCTTCTGTATGAACTATTTCAGATATAAACAATTTAACAAGGATGTTATCACTGTAGCCGTTGGCTACTATCTAAGAT
>NZ_JACVZN010000178.1:0-236 GCF_017151895.1 Staphylococcus sp. EG-SA-15
TTACTCATTTAGCTCTACTAAACTCGTTGCGCTCTTTTCTCGTTTCGTCAGATTCAAACGTTTTCACTTCGCCAAGCCATTTTTCTTTGTGTTTGCTTTTTATTTTGATGTTTTAGACATAAAAAAAAGAGACCTTGCGGTCTCAATGCGGCTCATCGCATCCATTTTTTGCCTGGCAACGTTCTACTCTAGCGGAACGTAAGTTCGACTACCATCGACGCTAAGGAGCTTAACTT
>NZ_JACVZN010000179.1:0-234 GCF_017151895.1 Staphylococcus sp. EG-SA-15
TATTTTATTTTGTATCTTAGATGAATTTAAAACCTCTACTAAAAACAATCTATCATACAGATTTTTATCAAATTTAATTTTAAAAAAATTATTATGAAACGCTCCAAATACATTAGTTACTACTTTTCCAGTATTACCTGTTCTAGTCATTAAAATATCTTCTTTATTTGCAATTACTGATTGAGGGGGATTTTCGATAAAATATTTAGTTTGACTATTTGGTCTTAAAAATTC
>NZ_JACVZN010000017.1:0-53011 GCF_017151895.1 Staphylococcus sp. EG-SA-15
TCTGAGTCGTTGTCTGAGTCCGAATCGCTATCTGAATCTGAGTCGCTGTCTGAATCTGAGTCGCTATCTGAGTCCGAATCGCTATCTGAATCTGAGTCACTGTCTGATTCTGAATCGCTGTCTGAATATGAATCACTGTCTGAGTCTGAATCGCTATCTGAGTCTGAGTCGCTGTCTGAGTCTGAATCGCTGTCTGAGTCTGAATCGCTATCTGAGTCTGAGTCGCTATCTGAGTCTGAATCGCTGTCTGAGTCTGAATCGCTATCTGAATCTGAGTCGCTGTCTGAGTCTGAGTCGCTATCTGAGTCTGAGTCGCTGTCTGAGTCTGAGTCGCTATCTGAGTCTGAGTCGCTGTCTGAATCTGAGTCGCTATCTGAGTCTGAATCGCTGTCAGAATCTGAGTCGCTATCTGAGTCTGAATCGCTGTCTGAATCTGAGTCGCTATCTGATGTTTCTTCTTCGTAGTAGCCATTATCTAGTGTGAAATCATCATGATCCGTAATTGTTACGTCAACTTCGCCACCATCAGCATCTTTATCATCTTCAGTTGTATTTGTACCTGTTTGAGTTAAGCCAGCAGGCTTTTCAAAGATAACTTTGTATTTACCACTATCTAAATTATCAAAACGATATTTACCATTTGAATCTGTTTCAGTTGTACCAATTACTTCGCCTTTTTCATTTTGCAATGTAACTTTAACACCTTTAATTCCTTTTTCAGTCGAATCTTGTTTACCATCTTTATTACTGTCATACCAAACATAATCACCTAAACTGTATTTTGGTGTTTTATAGAATCCACTGTCTAATGTCATGTTGTCAGCATCTTTAATGACACCTGTTGTAGTTAGTCCATCAGAATCTATTGCGTCATCTGTACCTGCATTTGCAGTTGTTGGTGTATAACCGGCTGGTGTTGAAAATTCTACACTATATGTTCCATTGCTTAAACCTGTGAACTGATATTTACCATTTTCATCTGTTGTCGTACGATCTAATTCTTTACCATTGCTATCTTTAAGAATGACATACACGCCTTTAATACCCTTTTCGTTAGCATCTTGTTTACCATCTTTATTTGTATCTTCCCAAACATAATCACCAAGATTGTATTTTTTTTGATCGCCATTTGCAGTTGATGAGCCATTCACATTTGAATAACTATTTGACCAACTATATTTAGTTTTGTCAGTGTCTAAAGTATAATCAATTTTCCCATTATCTGTTGAACTATTATCTGGATAAGCAACTTGTTGAATGATGTATTGTTTATTACTACTTTTTTGGCCTTTCATTAAATCGACTGTAGCTGTTTTATTATCATTACTATAATTAATATCGAATTGATCAGTAACATCTGTAAGTTTTGAAGTATCTGGTGTGAAACTATCCACAAACTGATTTTGGTTAGTCACTTCGTATATTTTGAAGTTTTTTGCATTTGGATTAAATTTATATCCAGTTAAATTAGTAACAAACGTTTGTTTAGTATATGTATTTTTAGGTTGATTTACATATGCAGTCATATTTCGTGACAAATCTTCATTGTTGATATAATTTGTACTTGAAATAAGCGGTTGTGCTTTTTTATTACCATAATCGACAATAACTTCTTTACTATAAGAGTCGTTTCCTAATGTAACTTCCATTTTATAAGCAGTTTTATCAGTTGTTGCATTTTCACGTTTGGCAAATGAAACTTGTTCAATACTACCACTAATATTTGTATATTGATCAACATAGTTTGTAAATGTATATGTTGTTGAATTTGTTGCACTATCATAAATACCTTTAGCAATAATGTTACCTTGAGCATTATATAAATTTTGTGTTTTCGATGGTAATCTTACTGATCCTGGACGGAAATATTGACCATATTTAAAAGTAAATGTATCGCCCTCTTTAACAGAATCATCGATTGTATAATTTGCTTTTAATTTTAAAACATCACTTGAAGTTGCCCAAAATTCAGTTTTACCAGTATCTTTATTAACATGTCCTTTATCAATCGCAATATCAATATTCTTAAAATGTACTTTATCATTAACATTTGTACCTTGTTGTGGTGCTGCAACAGTATTCACTGCCATACGGTTTAATGTTCTTGGTTTAATAGTTGTTGTTTTAGGCTTAGTTGAAACGTCTTTTGCCTGCGTTAAATTGCTTTTACTAGTATCGTTACTATATGTAGTTGCTGATTTATCATTTGTTGTTACATTGCTAGTTTGTGTAGTAGATTGATTAGCTGTAGCGTTTTGTGGTGATTGCATGTTACTACTAGTTTCTTTAACTGTTGCACTATCACTCATTGTCACTTTAGGCTGATCTGCAGTTGCAGTTTGCGTATTGTCTTTTAGTTGACGACTATCAACTTTTTCAGTTGTTTTATTCTCACTTGTGCCTGTCGTTTCATTTTTTGATTGATTTAATTCTCCATTCGTATGTTCTGCCGCTTTAGCTTCATGACCACTTAACCCAAAAATCAATGTTGTCCCTACTAAAATTGAAGCAGTACCTACAGAATACTTTCTTATCGAAAATTTGTTTAATCGATTTGGTATCATGCCTTTTCTATTTGTTGCTGTCTTTTTATTATTCATTTAATAATACTCCTTTAAAATATCAAAATTTGATAAATATAATATTTTGCATATATAAATTTCTGCATTACTATCGTAATATAAATTTCAATAAAGTGCAATACTTTAATTATTTTTCTTTATTTTACAATGTTATTTGCTACAAATATTAATATGAATTCCAGTTTAAGAATTGCAATTTTCAATACTTTTTTTCTTTAATTGCTTTAAATTATTTATCTATATTTTTAAAACTCACTTTTAATCTAAGCTTGTTTTCAATTCGCTATTACATCTTATTTTAATTAATAACATTGCTCACAACAGTAATCTCAAAGGCTTACTATTGGTGCATTAGAACAAAAAATAGGCATGTGACTTAAAAGCATTCTCAATGAAATACCTTAAGCTACATACCTATTTTTAATGTATATTTACATATTTTTTAATATTATTTTAAATGTTCATATGGACTATTATTCACAAAAGATACAATTTGATCGACAAATAATCTTGCTCGTAATTGGAATTCACTATCATTTAAGTAATATGAACCATCTTCATTTTTAGCAAAATCAGAATCATGTGTTGCTATTTGAGTTGGTACAGCAATGCCTAGTAAACTTCTGACGATTACTCTTAAATGTGACAATGGCTCTGAACTAACAATACCACCACTATTTCCTATTAAGCCTACAGGTTTCATTTTAAAATAATCCATATTTAGATGATCTAATGCATTTTTCAATATTCCAGAATATGAACCATGATAGTTTGGCGTTCCTAATATTAAAAAGTCCGCCGCCATTGCTTTCTCTTTTAAATCTTTCATATTTTGTTTGATTTCATCAATAGACGGTGTTGTTCCTGAAAAATCTAATTGATTTAACGGTTTTTCTGCTAAATCGAATATTTCCGCTTCAATATCATGTGTTTTAAAATGCTCAGTTAAGTATCTTGCTAGTGCACTTGTATGTGAATTCACTTGTGCACTGCCAATAATAATTAATCCTTTCATATTTGACCCCTCTTTTTTTATTAAACTTGTTGTTCACGTAATAATTTCATAATAGCTTTTCCAACACCACTATTTTCATTCGTATCTGTGACATATTTCGCTATTTTTTTAACTTCTTCTGCACCATTTTCCATCGCAACTGGATAGCCAACTTTCTCTAACATTGATAAGTCATTTAAATTGTCACCTATTGCCATGACATCTTTCATTTCAATCCCTAATCTTTCGGCAATTGTTTCTAGCGCAATACCTTTTTGTGCATCTGAATGCGTTATTTCTATATTTCCTCTCGAAGATGATGATATAGCTAAATTCGGAGATTCAGCTAAAATTTTACTAGCTTTGTCAATTTTTTCTAAATTTCCATCAAATGCTAATATTTTCATAATTAATTCACCAGGTATGTTTTCAATAGCATCATAATTATCAACAACTTTCAACGTACCATTATCTATGCGTCTTTGAATACCATTTTTAATACGCTCAACGTTTGCATGTTGACCTGCACGCTCAGCAATATCTATGTAAATGTCTAAATCTCTTTGTGGATCTTCAGTATAAATCGCACGACTCGTGTATACTTGATAATAAATACCTGCATCTTTTAAAACATTTGTAATTTTGTGTACTAACGATTTATTAAGGTGTGAAGTGCTCATTACATTGAAAGTTTCATCACGTACTTCAGCACCATTCAAACAAATATATGGTACTGTTAAATCTGTGTCAGCAACTGGTGCTTGTGCTTCATAAAATGCTCGACCTGTCGCGATAACAACTGTTATCCCTTGTTCTTGAGCGTATTTAATCGCATCAATATTAGGTTGAGAAATTTCATGTGCTGCATTAAGTAGCGTGCCATCCATATCAGTGGCTATTAGTTTTATCATTATGTTACCTCGTTTCGTAAATTTAAAATCTTGTTCTTAAATAAGAATATATACTCAGCGCACATACTTTTCTATTAACATTTATATTGTCATTAATTTATCATATAATGTAATTCTAACAAATTTTAATTAGTATGTACTATCGTCTAATTGGTGGATTTCTTATTGGCTCTTAAGTTTTTAAAAAATGTTGTTAATAATGTGCTACATGCTTCTTTAAGTAGACCTTTATCAACAATTGCACGATGATTAAAATTAGATTGTTGCAATAAATTCATTAAACTGCCACTACAACCACCTTTAAGATCATCTGCGCCATAGACGACTCTTGGAATGCGACTCATTACAATTGTTCCTGCGCACATGACACATGGTTCTAAGGTTACATATAATGTGCAACCTTCTAAACGCCAACTACCTAACACTTTGGCTGCACGTTCAATTGCAATATGTTCAGCATGCGCCGTTGGTTGTTGTAGTGTTTCTCTTAAATTATGTGCTCTAGCGATAACTTCATCATCTTTAGTGATGATAGCACCTATAGGTACTTCGCCTAGTTGAGCTGCTTTTTTAGCTTCTTCAATCGCTAATGTCATAAAATATATATCATTTGTCATTTATGTCCAGATACCTCACTTATGGTACAATACTCAATGTCTATTTTAACATTTGGAGATGTGAATATGAACAAACCTTTTATAGCAATTGAAGGTCCTATTGGCGTAGGTAAATCTTCACTTGCACACAAATTAAGTCAAACTTTAGATTTTTATGAAGAAAAAGAAATCATCACAGAAAATCCATTTTTATCAGACTTTTATGAAGATATCTCTAAATGGAGTTTTCAAACTGAAATGTTCTTTTTATGCAATAGATATAAGCAATTTCAAGATGTAACACAACTAAATCAAGGTGTAGTTAGTGATTATCATATACATAAAAATAAGATATTTGCTAAAAATACTTTGAGTCCTGTTGAATTTCAGAAATTCAGTAAAATTTATGATATTTTAACTGAAGATATGATTATGCCGAATATGATTATCTTTTTAGATGCAGACCTTGATGTGTTAAAATCTAGAATTGCTAAACGTAACCGTAGTTTTGAGCATCAAATAGAAGATGAATATCTGTTAAAGTTAAAAAAAGATTATCGTGAGTATTATGAGTCCTTACAAAGTAATGGTTCAAATGTAGTTTTAATCGATACAACTTCTATTGATTTTCTTAAAAATGAACAAGATTACGAAGATATATTACATATTATATTACCTATGATAGGAGATATTACCAATGAATAATTACGGTATTCCACAAAATGCCATTATAACCATTGCAGGTACAGTTGGTGTTGGAAAATCAACACTAACGCAAGCACTTGCAGATAAATTAAACTTTAAAACGTCTTTTGAAAATGTCGAACATAATCCATATTTAGATAAATTTTATAGCGATTTTGAACGATGGAGTTTCCATTTGCAAATTTACTTCTTAGCTGAACGTTTTAAAGAACAAAAGCGTATGTTTGAATATGGTGGTGGCTTTGTCCAAGATCGATCAATTTATGAAGATGTTGATATTTTTGCAAAAATGCATGAAGAAGAAGGCACAATGAGTAAAGAAGATTTCAAAACATATTCAGACTTATTTAATGCCATGGTCATGACACCTTATTTTCCTAAACCTGATGTAATGATTTATTTAGAATGTAACTATGATGAGGTCATTGATCGTATTATTGAACGTGGTCGCGAAATGGAAATTAATACAGACCCTGAATACTGGAAAAAGCTATTTAAACGCTATGACGATTGGATTAATAGCTTTAATGCATGTCCAGTTGTACGTATCAATATTAATGAATATGATATCCATAAGGACCCCGAATCTTTAAATCCTATGATAGACAAAATTGCTCGAATTATTCAAACATATCGACAAGTAGATACACGATAAAAGACTAAAGACATAGCGTATATGTTTATATTCAATGTATATTCCATAGATATCATCGATTACATTATCAATTCTATCGAATACATTAATTCACATATACACTATGTCTTTCTTTTTAATTTAAAGCTTCTAAAATATCTGCCGCACTATTTAAAATAATATCAGCTTCATGTAATTCTTCTTTTGTTGCAATACCTGTTAATACACCTATTGCCATACCTAAATTTGCATTACTTGCTGTCTTCATATCATTAGCAGTGTCTCCTACTATAGCTACTTTCTGAGGATCTACATTATATTGCTCAAATAAAGGCGATAATACTTTAGGATTTGGCTTCTCATAGGCATCCGCTTCGGTAGAAATGATCAAATCGAACAACGAGATAGCATTGGTATGTGCTAAAAATTGTTCTACACCTTTTTTAGTATCACTCGTAACAATACCAAGTTGATAGCCTTTTGCTTTCAAATCGATAAGTGCTTCTTTAACACCTTCTACCCAATTAATTTCAGGAATACGTTCATCTACCAGCTTTTGACTTGTTGACTTGGACCAGTCGGTTGTATCTTGTCCCGTCACATCATTAAATGCCTGGATAATTTGTTGTAAAGATCCTGAACCCATCACTGATTTTGGATCAATAGATTCTTTAATGACACCGAGTTGTCTTAAAGCAGCTTCTTTATTATGTACTGGGAAAGTCTCAAGCAATGATTGTACAAATCGTACCCCTATTTTTTCCCAACTTCTATCAAATTCAATTAACGTACCATCTTTATCAAATAATATCCATTCCATTGATATCAATACTCCTATTTATTTATTTCGTATTATGCTGATTCTATGATATTCGTTATCCCCTGAAAATGAACTCGTAGTATTGTTCTATTTAAATATTGAATTAAATATAATAATAAGTGAAATCCCCTTCAATACTTAACAATAAACATTGTAAACTTAATTTATTACCATGCTTCGCTTCATTGAAAGGGATTTTAGTCATGATTAACTTTTACATATTGTTTTCATGATTATATTCAATTTTTATTAATATTTTGGTACAACGACTCTCCAACCATTTTTATCTTCTAAAGTACCATTTTGAATACCAGTATAGACGTCGTATAATTTTTGAGTAATTTCACCAGTCTCATTATTATTAATAACGATTTCACGATCTTCGTATCTCAATGTACCCACAGGTGAAATAACTGCTGCAGTACCACTACCAAATACTTCTGTTAACTCACCTTTATCATATGATTCGAATAATTCATCGATTGAAACGCGGCGCTCTTCGACTTCATATCCTAAGTTTTTAGCTAATTCGATAATAGATTTACGTGTAATACCAGGTAAAATACTGCCATTCAACTCTGGTGTAATTACTTTTCCATTTTCAACGAAGAAAATATTCATGCTACCAACTTCTTCGATATATTTCTGTTCAACACCATCAAGCCATAATACTTGGTCATAACCTAATTTATTTGCATTTGTTTGTGCTAATAAACTTGCCGCATAGTTACCTGCAACTTTCGCAAACCCTACACCGCCACGAACAGCACGCACATATTCATCTTCTACATAGATTTTAGTTGGTTTTAAAGTTTCACCACCATAATATGCACCTGAAGGAGATAAAATAATTAATAATTTATACTGATGTGATGCACCAACGCCAAGTGCCCCTTCTGTTGCAAAAACAAATGGACGAATATATAATGATTGACCTTCCCCTTCAGGAATCCAATCTCTTTCTAAATCAACTAATTGTTTTAGCCCCTCTAACAATTCTGCTTCGTCTACTTGAGGCATTTCTAATCGTGCTAACGAGTTATTAAGACGCTTAAAATTTTCTTCTGGACGGAAAAGTGCAACTTCCCCATCTCTTTTATATGCTTTTAATCCTTCGAATACCGATTGACCATAATGAACACCTTGTGCAGCAGGTGAAATTTCAATAGGACCATAAGGTACTATCTTCAAATCATGCCATCCTTTATCTGCATCATAATCATAACTCAACATATAATCAGTAAAATATTTACCAAAACCTAGTTGAGATGTATTTGGTTTTTGTTTTAATGTTTCTCGTCGTTCAACTTTAACTGCTTGTGACATGGTGATTGCCTCCTAATAATATTGTATAAGAATTTGTTTAACTTAAATTATAACAATCCATATTTTGCTGTTCAATAAATTTTCTAAAAATTCAAAATTAATTAACAGATTTTCTAGAAAGACTATATCTTTTAGTATAAACGTATTAATTTCACAGAGACAAGTAATCTGTGTTTTACTAATATACTTTACATACAAAAAACTCTTTACTTTAAAATGAACTAAGCTCGCGAATTCAATATATATAATGAATAATATTAGAATTCATGCACTAGTTTATTAAAATAAAGAGTAATTTAAAATATCATTCCGTGTATTAAAGTGAATGGAAATGATTAGTTATTATTTTTAACAGTATCTTTTTGTTCAATAGCTTCTAACATTAATTTAGTCATGCTCGCTAAATCATATTTAGGATCAAATCCCCATTCGCCACGTGAACAGCTTGTATCAATAGAATCCGGCCAACTATTAGCGATACCTTGTCTAATAGGATCAACATCATAATCTAATGTAAAATTTGGATAGTATTCTTGAATTGCTTCTTTTACCATCTCTGGATCAAAACTCATTGCGCTCAAATTATAACCGTTTCTAGTTTCTAATTTAGCGTCGTCTGCTTCCATAAGTTTAATAATTGCTTCAATTGCATCATCCATATACATCATATCCATATACGTGCCTTTATCTATGAAGCTTGTATAATGACCTTCTCTTACTGCTTTGAAGTATATTTCAACAGCATAGTCTGTAGTACCGCCACCTGGCTCTTTAACATGCGAGATTAAACCTGGGAATCTAACACTTCTTGTATCTACACCAAAACGTTTGAAATAGTATTGACACAATAATTCTCCAGCTACTTTATTTACACCATACATTGTCGTAGGTTGCTGAATTGTTACTTGTGGCGTATTAACTTTAGGAGTTGAGTCTCCAAATGCACCAATTGAACTTGGTGTGAAAAAGTGCAAATTATAAGTTCTTGCAGCTTCTAATGCATTCATTAATCCACCCATATTTAAATCCCAAGCTAGAATTGGATTTTTCTCTGCAGTTGCTGATAATAATGCTGCCATATGCATTAGACTATCCGCTTCAAAGTCCCTAACTAACTCAAACATACGGTCACGATCTGTTACGTCTAAGATTTCAAATGGTCCATTTTGTACAGGTGAGTCTGCTTCAGGTTCCCTAATATCTGTAGCAAGAACATTATCTGTCCCATAAATTTCTCTGCACTTAACAACTAATTCTGTACCAATTTGTCCTAATGCACCAGTAATCATAATTTTTTTCATAGAAATATCTCCTTTGTCTCTTCTATATAGCTATAGTCCATCACAAGCGGACATAATATTCGTTTTCATAATAATTATAATATAAAAGCGCTTTCTTGTATATATGACATGTACATGTTGCTGTTATTTCCGTAAATGGAAATTCTAGTTGTATTAATTGATTTTAGTAATTTATAGCGTTGAATATTACTAATTACTGTCAAATTAAATTTTTTATCCCTCAACTCTTAAACTCTGGATATCTTTCATTATATTAGCTTTTTTATAACCATGGATATCATGTAAAGCCTTATAAGCTTTAAATAATGTTTCATACCTTTGTACTTTTTCCGCTTCTGGATTAATTTCGTATAAAATTGGCTCTTTCATAGCATCAACTGCATCATTAATTGAATTATGTGCGCCACCACTGACTGCACCTAATATTGCTGCGCCTATTGCTGGTGCATACTCACTATCCATAACAATTAGTTTTTTATTCAGTACATTCGCATAGATATCCATCATAACAGCATTCTTTTTAGGTATACCGCCACATGCAAATACCTTTTCTACTTCCATATGCCAATCTTGATACTGTTGCATAATCATCTTAGTACCAAATGCTGTAGCTTCTAAATATGCTCTATAAATATCCTCATGCTTAGTTTGTAAAGTTAATCCAAAGATACAACCTGTTAAATTGCTATCACTTAATACACTTCGATTTCCATTATGCCAATCAAGAGCAATGAGCCCACTTTCACCTGGCATTTGATGTTTTATCTTTTCATTCATTAATTCAAATACAGTCATATTTCTATTTGCTGCTTCATCTACATATGACTTTGGTGCTTGCTTAGCGACATACTCAAACAAATCACCTACTGCTGATTGCCCCGCTTCATAAGCAAATAATTCTGGAATAATTGCTCCTTTTACAGAACCTGATATACCTGGCACTTGATGTTGCTTTTCATTTAACATAAGATGGCATGTGCTTGTTCCCATCACCATAGTCATTTCTTTATCTTTTTCAGACCCAATACCTAATAAACTAGCATGGGCATCAATAATAAAAGGACTTACCATAGTCTCTTTTGATAATCCTAATTTCTGTGCCATTTTATCGTCCAGTTTCCCTACTACTTCACCAATATTAACAACCGGTGCAGATACTTTATCTTGAATTACTTTTGATAATTTGGGGTCTATTTTATCAAATAAATCATAATGAAACCCTGTTTCTTCTTCCCAAAATGCTTTGAAACCTAATCCACAATTCGAGCGTACATTTTTATTAGTTAATTTATTTACAATCCAATCGCCCGCTTCCATAATATAAGCCGTTTTTTCCATAATTTCTGGTGCTCGATTCATGACTTCCATTATTTTGGGAATCATCCATTCACTACTAACATTATATCCATAATGGCCTAACCACTTATTATTATTTTCAATAGCAGTTTGATATAATTTCTCTGCTTCTTTATATGCACCATGATGTTTCCAAAGTTTCACATACGCATGTGGATTGTTTTTAAATTGTTTTAAATTATGTACCGGGTTAAGGTTTTCGTCAGTAAAAATAATAGTAGATGAAGTAAAGTCTATACCAATACCTACTATATTGACTGGATCTATTTTTGATTCACGTACTATATATGATATTCCTTCTTCCATAATTTCTAAATAATCATTACTATTTTGAAGTGCATATGTATGTGGTATTTTCAAACCATTTAATTCACTCTCAATGACACCATGTGTATATGGTTTCACAAATTTTGATACTACTTGACCGTTAGTTGTATTAATTAAAAACACACGGCCTGAAGCTGTTCCATAATCAATTCCAATGCTATAAGACATCATGTTTCCTCCATATCGCTAGTTGCGGTTATTAGTTTTGCAAGCGTTTTCTTAAATCATACTCATAATAGGTTCTATTTTACAAGTATCACTTAAATTTTGCCAAAAAAAGAGCCCTCATACATTTACATATGGGGCTCCTCTAATTAATATTTAATTATTTATTTTGTATTGCATTTAACATTTCATTAACTGCTAATTTTCCTAACTCATTTGAAGCTAAAGGACTGTCACCTGTTAATAATTTACGATCTTTTAACGTTCTTCCTGTCATATCGTCGTTAACTACTTTTAATCCTTGTTTAGTTAATAAATCAGCAACTAACCATTTCAAGCGTCCAGGTAAATAACCTATTTCAATATTTGCACCTTCATCTAATGAGTCAGGGAAGACACAAACAGAGTATCCTTCTAATGGAGATTTTTCTCTGTTAAGCCCTGCTGAAAGTAGTGCTGCTGGTCCATGACATAATGTAACTATAAAGCGGTCATTGTCTAATGCCCAATCTAATGTTTGTTGAACGTCCTCACTTTCAGAAATACCAACAACTGCAGCATGTCCGCCTGGGATAAAGACAGATAAATAGTCTGAATCAGGTCCTAATTCATTTTTAATCACATCTGCTAATTTTTTTGGCTGTTTTAATTTTTCTTTCAATTTATTATAAGTACTTATAACTGCCTCGTCTTCAGTTGGCATAGCCCATAATTCTAATTTAACTGGATAACCAGATAATGTCGCAACATCAACGTCAAAACCTGCTTCCATTAAATGATGTAAAGGTAATAACATTTCAACAGGATGATTACCCGTAGAGAACATTTTTCCATTTTCCAATAATACATATCTCTCTTCAGCAGCAATCATCAATACTTTCCATTTACCATCTTTATAGGCACCTTTGTGTTCAACACCATCAAAATCTGTTTTAGGTGCTGTATATTGACTAAGGGAATATGGTGATGGGAAAAATGCGTTATCTTCTGCTTTATCTGGCGTTGGTTGCTTACTTAATTCATTTACATCTTGTGACATAGTTTATTCCTACTTTCTCTATATAGTTACTACTAGTATAGACATATACTACACACTATAAACATGTATTACTATTAAAATGCTCATTATCAAAAATAATCAAAATGAATTTCTTTGTAAAAAATACAACTAAATTCTACAAGATGCTTTTAAAATTCAAACTTCAATTTTGGGGAGCACTAAACATTGTTATAAGAACTTACTGTTAATAAACTAAACATTAAAAAAAGCCCACGACAATATTTGCCGTGGGAATAAATAAATATTAAATCAACTTCATTTCTTTTCCTACTTTTTCATAAGCCGCAATTGCTTCATCTAACATGTCTTTTGTATGTGCAGCTGTAGGCATATTTCTTACACGTCCTGTACCTCTTGGTACTGTTGGGAAAACGATAGATTTCACATAGACACCTTCGTCTTTTAAACGCTTACTAAATTCTTGAGTTGTTTTTTCATCACCAATAATTACTGGTGTAATTGGAGTTTCTGACTCACCTGTATCATATCCTAATTTTGACAATCCATTTTTTAAATATTGTGCATTGTCCCATAATTTATCATGTAATTCAGTTGAATCCATTAACTTTTTAACTGCTTCAGTTATTGCTTTGGTATCCCCAGGTGCTAATGATGTAGAGAATAAGAATGGTCGTGATTGTGCTTTTAACCAATCTATTAACTCTTTTGTACCTGCTACATAGCCGCCAACGACACCAATTGCTTTAGAAAGCGTACCTATTTGGAAATCGATTTTATCTTGTAAACCAAAATGTTTAACCGTACCAGCGCCTTTACCCATAACACCTGAACCATGAGCGTCGTCAACATAAGTTAATAAACCAAATTCTTCTGCAATTTCTACAATTTCAGGTAATTTAGCCACATCACCATCCATACTAAAAACGCCATCAGTGATATACATCACTTTATTGTATTGACCTGATTCAACTGCTTCTTTTGCTTTCGCACGTAAATCATCCATGTCTGAATGGTTAACTCGAATAATTTTAGCTTTAGATAAGCGACATCCATCAATAATTGATGCATGATTAAGCTCATCTGATAAAATAGCATCATTTTTATTCATGACAGCTGAAATAGCAGCCATATTACAATTAAATCCTGACTGATAAGCTATTGCAGCTTCTGTTCCTTTAAATTTTGCTAGTGTTTCTTCTAATTCGTCGTGTAAATCTAATGTACCATTGATTGTACGAACAGCGCCTGCACCTACACCATGTGTATCAATAGCTGCTTTTGCAGCTGATTTCAAATCTTCATTTGTTGCTAGTCCTAAATAATTATTTGAAGATAAGTTAATGTATGATTTCCCATTGATTTTGATTTCTGGTCCGTTTGCACCTTCAATTGTATCTATTTCATTATACAAACCATTTTCTTTTAGATAATTTATATTTTCCTCTAAAAACTCATGTAATGATTGAACCACAGTATATAATCCCCCTTAAGTATTGTTTGGTAATACCTTTATCATACAGTAATTCTACATAACTTGAAAGCCTTATCATTCATAGATAAAATATCTCAAAGCAATCATTTAGTACGATAATTTCATAAAATGTTATACTATAAACATTATTTTAGAAAGTAGTGATAAGGGTGTTAGATTGGTTCCAACTAGCAAATAATAAAGAAAATAAAACAATTCAACTCAGACGTTATTTACACCAATATCCTGAGTTATCTTTTGAAGAATTTCAAACACATGATTATATTGTTAACCAATTAAGCCAGTTATCTTGTGATATTGAAACTCCTATCGGCCGCAATGGTATCAAAGCCACATTTAAAGGCTTGGGCACAGGACCTACCATTGCATTAAGAGCTGACTTTGATGCGTTACCTGTCGAGGAATTAAACGATGTGCCTTATAAGTCTAAAAATCCAGGATGTATGCATGCGTGTGGGCATGATGGTCATACAGCAATTTTACTTACTGTAGCAGAGATTTTAGATGAACATAAACATTTATTAGAAGGTAATGTTGTATTAATATTCCAGTACGGTGAAGAAATCATGCCAGGTGGTTCTCAAGAAATGATAGATGCTGGATGTCTGGAAAATGTAGATAGAATTTACGGTACACATTTATGGAGTGGTTATCCTACTGGAACTATTCATTCACGTGCGGGGGCAATCATGGCCTCTCCAGATGAATTTAGCGTCACAATTAAAGGTCGTGGCGGTCATGGTGCCAAACCTCATGAAACCATTGACCCAATAGTAATCATGGCAGAGTTCATTTTAAGTGCACAAAAAATAATTTCACGTACGATCGATCCAGTTAAACAAGCTGTACTTTCATTTGGAATGATTCAAGCAGGCACCACAGATAGCGTTATTCCTGATCAAGCATTTTGTAAAGGTACAGTTAGAACTTTCGATTCAGATATACAGAATCATGTAATGGACAAAATGGATAAGCTTTTACAAGGTTTAGCAATAGCAAATGATATTAACTATGATTTGAATTATATTAAAGGGTATTTGCCTGTCCATAATAACGAGAAAGCATATCAAGTTATTAAAGAAGCAACAAATGACTTACATGTACGCTTTAATGAATCAGATTTAATGATGATTGGAGAAGATTTTTCACATTATTTGAAAGTACGACCAGGTGCATTCTTTCTGACTGGTTGTGGTAATGAAAGTAAAGGTATTACAGCGCCACACCATAATCCCAAATTTGATATTGATGAAAAATCATTAAAATACGCTGTAGCTGTATTTTTAAAAATCATTGAATTAGAGCAAGTATTTAAAACAAATTAAGCATTTAAATTAATTGAAAGATATGAATCTGAGACATAAACTAATGAAATGCTCCCTTCAAAGTAGACATTGAAAAAATGAAAACTTTGAAGGGAGCATTTTACAATGTCCAAGACTCAACAATTTTATTTAAACAGTATTATCAGTTATAAGTTTTATTAGTCAGTCTTTCATCAATTATTGTTCTTCTAAATCGAATAGCCATTACAAAATTTACACATTAAAAAAAGACCCCTCGATTGAGGGATCTTCTTTTTATATAAAATCTAAGAAATTAGAAATTATTTAATGATTTCAGTAACAACGCCTGATCCTACAGTACGTCCACCTTCACGGATTGAGAAACGAGTACCGTCTTCAATCGCGATTGGAGCGATTAATTCTACTGTCATTTCAACGTTATCACCAGGCATTACCATTTCAGTACCTTCTGGTAAGTGAACAACACCAGTTACGTCAGTAGTACGGAAATAGAATTGTGGACGATAGTTTGAGAAGAATGGAGTGTGACGTCCACCTTCGTCTTTTGATAATACGTATACTTCTGCTTTGAATTCAGTATGTGGTGTAATTGAACCAGGAGCAGCTAATACTTGACCACGTTGTACGTCTTCACGAGCAACACCACGTAATAATGCACCAATGTTGTCACCAGCTTCAGCGTAGTCTAATAATTTACGGAACATTTCAACACCTGTAACAGTTGTTTTAGATGTGTCATGTAAACCGATGATTTCAACTTCTTCACCAACTTTGATTTGACCACGTTCAACACGGCCTGTAGCAACAGTACCACGACCAGTGATTGAGAATACGTCCTCAACTGGCATCATGAATGGTTTGTCAGAATCACGTTCTGGAGTTGGAATGTAAGTATCTACAGCTTCCATTAATTCTAAGATTTTTTCTTCGTATTGAGCATCGCCTTCTAAAGCTTTTAATGCTGAACCAGCGATTACAGGTACATCGTCACCTGGGAAGTCATATTCGCTTAATAAGTCACGAACTTCCATTTCTACTAATTCTAATAATTCTTCATCGTCAACCATGTCAACTTTGTTTAAGAATACTACTAATGCTGGTACACCAACGTTACGTGATAAAAGAATGTGTTCACGAGTTTGTGGCATTGGACCGTCAGCAGCAGATACTACTAAGATACCGCCGTCCATTTGAGCAGCACCAGTGATCATGTTTTTAACGTAGTCAGCGTGTCCTGGGCAGTCAACGTGAGCGTAGTGACGTTTGTCAGTTTGGTACTCAATGTGAGAAGTATTGATTGTGATACCACGTTCTTTTTCTTCTGGAGCGTTGTCAATCATGTCATATGATTGTGCAACTGAGTCACCATTTTTTGCTAATACAGTAGCGATTGCTGCTGTTAATGTTGTTTTACCATGGTCAACGTGACCGATAGTACCGATATTGGCATGTTCTTTAGAACGATCGAATTTTTCTTTTGCCATTATAAAATCTCTCCTATTCTAATTAAAAATAATATTTAAATTTATCTCTCATGATAGTTTCTCACCATCATGAGAAATTATTTATAGCGATGCAAAAAGAATTTTACAATTCTTTTATAATGCATTCACCCCAAAAAATCAAACTATAAAGATGATAGCTTACATTTAAGCTCACCTTGTATTTTAACCTAGGCTAGCTAGTCAAAACAAGTTATATTATTCACCTTTATTTTTCTTGATAATATCTTCAGCGATTGATTTTGGAACTTCAGCATAGTGATCGAAGTACATAGTGTAAGTACCGCGACCTTGAGTGTTTGAACGTAATGATGTTGCATAACCGAACATTTCTGAAAGTGGTACATAAGCATTAACAACTTGTGCATTACCACGAGGTTCCATACCATCAACACGTCCACGACGAGATGTTACGTCACCCATGATATCACCCATGTACTCTTCAGGCATTTCAATAGTTACTTTCATCATTGGTTCTAAGATTACAGGATCACATTTTTTAGCAGCTTCTTTAAGTGCTAATGATGCAGCAATTTTGAAGGCCATTTCAGATGAATCGACATCATGGTATGAACCATCATATAATTTAGCTTTAACATCAATTAAAGGATAACCTGCTAAGACACCATTTTCCATAGCATCTTTAAGACCAGCTTCTACTGATGGAATGTATTCACGAGGAACTACACCACCAACGATAGCGTTTTCGAATTCGAAACCTGCGCCTGTTTCGTTTGGTGTGAATTCAATGTGAACATCACCGTATTGACCACGACCACCAGATTGACGAGAGAATTTACCTTGAACTTGTGCAGATGATTTGAATGTTTCACGATATGAAACCATTGGAGCACCTACGTTACATTCAACGTTGAATTCTTTCTTCATACGGTCTACTAAGATGTCTAAGTGAAGCTCACCCATACCACCGATGATAACTTGTCCAGTTTCTTCGTCAGTGTGTGCATGGAATGTTGGGTCTTCTTCTTGTAATTTAACTAAAGCTTGAGTCATTTTATCTTGGTCAGCTTTAGATTTTGGCTCTACTGATAAGTGAATAACTGGCTCTGGGAATTCCATTGATTCCAAGATAATGTCATTTTTCTCACCACATAAAGTATCACCAGTACCTGTATCTTTAAGACCTACCGCAGCAGCGATATCTCCAGAGTATACAGTATCGATTTCTTGACGTGAGTTAGCGTGCATTTGTAATAAACGACCTACACGTTCACGTTTACCTTTAGTAGAGTTCTTAACGTATGAACCAGATGTCATTGTACCTGAATACACACGGAAGAATGTCAATTTACCAACATAAGGGTCAGTCATAACTTTGAACGCTAATGCAGCGAATTCAGCTGAATCGTCTGCTTTCGCGATTACTTCTTCTTCAGGGTTGCTAGCACGGTGACCAATAATTGGTTTAACGTCTAGTGGTGAAGGTAAGTAATCAATTACAGCGTCAAGCATTAATTGAACACCTTTGTTTTTGAAAGCTGTACCACAAAGTACTGGGTAGAATTCTACGTTAGTAGTAGCTTGGCGGATAGCTTCTTTTAATTCAGAAACTGAAATTTCTTCGTCACCAAGATATTTTTCCATTAATTCGTCGCTAGTTTCTGCAACTGCTTCGATTAAGCTAGCACGAGCTTCTTCAGCTCTATCTAAGTGGTCTTCAGGAATTTCAATTTCTTCAATTTCAGTACCTAAATCATTTGTATATTTGAAACATTTCATTTCAACTAAGTCAATGATTGCTTCGAATTCGTCTTCCGCACCAATTGGTAATTGGATTGGAGCAGCGTTAGCTTGTAAACGATCATGTAATGTACTTACAGAGTATTCGAAGTTAGCACCTAATTTGTCCATTTTGTTTACAAATACTATACGTGGAACACCATAAGTTGTAGCCTGACGCCAAACTGTTTCAGTTTGAGGTTCAACACCTGATTGTGCATCAAGTACTGTAACTGCTCCGTCAAGTACACGTAATGAACGTTCAACTTCTACAGTGAAGTCTACGTGTCCAGGTGTATCGATAATGTTTACACGGTGACCTTCCCAAGCTGCTGTTGTTGCAGCAGATGTGATAGTAATACCACGGTCTTGTTCTTGCTCCATCCAGTCCATTTGTGAAGCACCTTCGTGTGTTTCACCAATTTTGTGGATACGGCCAGTGTAATAAAGAATACGTTCAGTCGTAGTCGTTTTACCAGCATCAATGTGAGCCATGATACCGATATTACGAGTTTTTTCTAATGAAAATTCTCTAGCCATGTATTTTTTCTCCTTCCAGTTTATATTACTGAATAAATACGATAGATATGGCGATGCCCTAAGCATGAACGCTTAATGAAAATTCATTAATATAGAACACACTCAGGGTAAAAGCTTTTATCTTACCAACGGTAGTGAGCAAATGCTTTGTTTGCTTCAGCCATTTTGTGAGTGTCCTCACGTTTCTTAACGGCACCACCTGTATTATTTGCTGCATCTAAAATTTCGTTAGCTAAACGATCTTCCATCGTTTTTTCACCACGAAGACGTGCATAGTTAACTAACCAACGTAAACCTAAAGTAGTACGACGCTCTGGACGAACTTCTACTGGTACTTGATAGTTAGAACCACCTACACGACGAGCTTTAACTTCTAATACTGGCATAATGTTGTTGATTGCTTCTTCGAATACTTCTAATGCATCACGACCACTGCGTTGTTCAACTAGGTCGAATGCTGAATAAAGAATTCTTTGTGCTGTTCCACGTTTACCATCTAACATAATTTTGTTAATTAATTTAGTTACTAACTTAGAGTTATGAATTGGATCTGGTAATACGTCTCTTTTAGGTACTGATCCTTTACGAGGCATAATGTAAATCCTCCCTTCCTTATATTAAATATTTTAAGTTTAAGATTTAATTAAAAACTAAATTCTTAGTTTTTAGGTTTCTTAGTTCCGTATAATGAACGACCTTGTCTACGTCCGTCAACACCTGAAGTATCAAGTGCTCCACGTACAATATGGTAACGCACACCTGGTAAGTCTTTTACACGTCCACCACGTACAAGTACAACACTGTGTTCTTGTAAGTTATGGCCGATACCAGGGATGTATGCGTTAATTTCGATGTTGTTTGATAAACGCACACGTGCATATTTACGTAACGCTGAGTTAGGTTTTTTAGGTGTCATTGTACCTACACGAGTACATACACCACGTTTTTGTGGTGAGTTTAAGTCAGTAAATTTTTTCTTTTTACTGTTGAAACCTTTATTTAAAGCTGGAGAATCTGATTTTTTGATTTTGCTTTGTCTTGGTTTACGTACTAATTGGTTAATAGTTGGCATGTGATATGTCCTCCTCTCTTCACTTTTTAATCCCACACATCCAGGTGGTTCATTTTTAGGTTAAATAAAATTTAGTAAGTAAAACACTTACTAATTCTCATTTAATCAATGCTACTATTGTCGCATTGACGTTAATACCTACATGTTTACCCAAAGCATGTTTGCTTTTGAAAAAAGATACAGGTATATTTTTCTGATTGATTTGGCTTAACACGCGAGTCATTAAATATACTTCAACGTCTTCAGCAATAATCAAAGATGTAACTTGATCTTTCTTTAACGCTTTAAGCGTTTCTTTAAGACCAACTACAAAATGTTGTTTGTTAAAGCGTGCAACTTTTTCCTTAGACAATAATTTATCCTCCAAAGTTCTGCTTGCATCAACCTTTAATATATTAACATTGAACAAGAGAATTCGTCAACATTAAATCAAATAATTTACATAAAAATAACAAGAGGCTAAAGCATTAGCCTCTGTTATATACTTGTTATTCCGTTACTTCAGTTTGAGATTCAACTTCTGCAACTGGTTTAGCTGTTTTTTCGTATTTTACGTCGCTATAACGTCTCATACCAGTACCAGCTGGAATTAACTTACCAATAATTACGTTTTCTTTAAGACCTAATAAGTCATCACGCTTACCTTTAATTGCTGCATCTGTAAGAACTCTTGTTGTTTCTTGGAATGATGCTGCAGATAAGAAACTTTCTGTTTCAAGTGATGCTTTAGTAATACCAAGTAATACTGGTTTAGCTGTTGCAGGACGCTTACGGTGTTTAAATGCTTCTCTATTTGCATCTGTAAAGTTATGAATATCAACTAATGAACCTGGTAATAACTTCGTATCACCTGCTTCGATAATTCTAACTTTACGTAACATTTGTCGAACCATAACCTCAACGTGTTTATCGTCGATTTCTACACCTTGCATACGGTAAACTTTTTGTACTTCTTTTAATAAGTAGCTTTCAGTCGCGTTTAATCCAGCAACAGATAAGTAATTCTTAGGTTCAATAGAACCTTCAGTTAATACTTCACCACGTTGAACTGGTTGACCGATTTCTACAATAATTCTTGAAGTACCTGAAGCAAGGTATGATCTTGTTTCATTAACACCTTTAACAACAATTTCTTGTTGTCTATCTTTTGCTAATTTAATATCTTCTACGACACCTTCGATTTCCGTAATTACCGCTTGACCTTTAGGGTTACGTGCTTCGAAAATCTCTTGAATACGAGGAAGACCTTGTGTGATATCGCTACCTGCTACCCCACCTGTATGGAATGTACGCATTGTAAGCTGTGTACCTGGTTCACCGATAGATTGGGCTGCAATTGTACCAACTGCTTCACCAACTTCAACTTTTTCACCAGTAGCAAGGTTTTTACCGTAACATTTTTCACAAACACCATGTCGTGCGTTACAAGTAAATGCTGAGCGAATATACATTTGTTCAATACCAGCATCTGTAATTTTCTTAGCAATTTCAGGTGTAATTAATTCATCAGGACGAATGATTATTTCATCAGTTTCAGGATGACGAATTGTTTCTTTAGAATAACGACCTTCAATACGTTCGATAAATGGTTCAATCATTTCTGTACCTTCTTTAATATCAGAAACTAATAAACCTCTATCAGTACCACAGTCTTCTTCACGAACAATAACATCTTGTGCCACGTCAACAAGACGACGAGTAAGATATCCTGAGTCAGCTGTTTTAAGTGCTGTATCGGCAAGACCTTTACGTGCACCGTGAGTTGAGATGAAGTATTCAAGTACTGTTAAACCTTCACGGAATGAAGATGTGATTGGTAATTCGATAATCTTACCAGATGGTGCGGCCATCAATCCACGCATACCTGCTAACTGTGTAAAGTTAGATGCGTTACCACGGGCACCTGAATCACTCATCATGAAGATTGGGTTAGTTTTATCAAGTGATTGCATCAATTCACCTTGAATTTGATCTTTTGCATCTGTCCAAATTTCAACAACTGCATTATATCTTTCTTCTTCAGTGATTAAACCACGGTTGAATTGTTTTGTAATTCTGTCGACTAATTTTTCATGCTCATCAAGTATTTGTTGCTTATCAGGTAATACTACGATATCAGCAACACCTACTGTAATACCAGCTTTAGATGAGAATTTGAATCCTAAGTCTTTCATACGGTCTAACATCATTGATGTATCAGTGATGCTAAATCTGTTGAATACTTCTGCAATAATATTACCTAAGAATTTTTTGTTGAAAGGTTCAATTAATTCTTCATTTTCAAAGTATTCTTTTAATCCACCTTCACCTAAAGTTGTAGGATCGATGAAATATCTGTTTGGTGTCTTTCTTTCTAAGTTTTCTTGCGTAGGTTCATTAATATAAGCAAATGAATCTGGAATGATTTCATTGAATATAATTTTACCTACTGACGTAGCAAGAATCTTTTTGTTTTGTTCTTCAGTAAATGTTGGATTATTGAACGAACTTGCATGTACACCAATTCTAGTGTGTAAATGTACAAAGCCATTTGCATATGCTTTTAATACTTCATTTGTATTATTAAAGATTGCGCCTGTATTTACTGCATCTTTTCTTTCTAAAGTAAGGTAATAGTTACCAAGTACCATATCTTGTGATGGTGTAACTACAGGTTTACCATCTTTAGGGTTCAAGATGTTTTGTGCTGCTAACATCAACATTCTTGCTTCAGCTTGTGCCTCTTTTGATAAAGGAACGTGAACCGCCATTTGGTCACCGTCAAAGTCAGCGTTATAAGCTGTTGTTACAAGTGGATGTAGACGAATCGCACGACCTTCAACTAAAGTTGGTTCAAATGCTTGAATACCAAGTCTATGAAGTGTTGGTGCACGGTTAAGTAATACAGGATGTTCTCTAATTACTTCTTCCAATACGTCCCAAACTTCATCATCCATGCGTTCGATTTTACTCTTCGCATTTTTAATGTTAGTTGCAATTTCACGTTGAACTAATTCTTTCATTACGAATGGTTTAAATAGTTCAAGTGCCATTTCTTTTGGTAAACCACATTGGTACATTTTCAAGCTTGGACCTACTGCAATAACTGAACGTCCTGAATAGTCAACACGTTTACCAAGTAAGTTTTGACGGAAACGACCTTGTTTACCTTTTAACATATGAGATAAAGATTTTAATGGACGGTTACCTGGGCCAGTAACTGGACGACCACGACGACCATTATCAATTAAAGCGTCAACGGCTTCTTGTAACATACGTTTTTCGTTTTGAACGATGATACCAGGTGCACCTAAATCTAATAAACGTTTCAAACGATTATTTCGATTAATTACACGACGGTATAAATCGTTTAAGTCACTTGTTGCAAATCGTCCACCATCTAATTGAACCATTGGACGAATTTCTGGTGGGATGATTGGAAGTACATCTAAAATCATCCATGAAGGTTTGTTACCTGAATTACGGAATGATTCAACAACTTCTAAACGTTTAATTGCACGAGTAAGTCTTTGACCAGTAGCTGATTCCAACTCATCGCGTAACAATTTAAGTTCTTCGTCAAGATCAATCTCTTCAAGTAAATCTTTAATACCTTCTGCACCCATTTTTGCAACGAATTGACCTGGGTATTTATCATAATAATCTCTGAATTCAGCTTCAGATAATAAAGTTTTCTTTTCTAAACCAGTTGGACCTGGATCTACAACAACATAAGAAGCAAAGTAAATAACTTCTTCTAATGCTCTTGGTGACATGTCAAGTAATAATCCCATACGGCTTGGTATACCTTTGAAATACCAAATGTGAGAAACTGGAGCAGCAAGTTCAATGTGACCCATTCTTTCACGACGTACTTTAGATTTAGTTACTTCAACTCCACATCTGTCACAGACCATGCCTTTGTAGCGAACACGTTTGTATTTACCACAACTACATTCCCAGTCTTTTGTAGGTCCGAAAATCCTTTCACAGAATAGACCATCTTTTTCAGGTTTTAATGTACGGTAGTTGATTGTTTCAGGTTTTTTAACTTCACCAAAAGACCAAGAACGGATTTTTTCAGGTGAAGCCAATCCTATTTTCATATAATGGAAATTATTTACATCAATCAAGGAGCCTACCTCCTTCAATTTAGATTAGCTGTGCTATTTGATTGATTTGCATTTATTTAAAATGGCTTAAAGTACTAAACTGAATCATCAATAAAATTCAGCTTAGTATCTTTTTGCCTGTTTTGTAAATTGCGTATTAATCAGTAACTTCTTTTTGTGTTTCAGGAGCATCATTTTGTTGTAAATCTACTTTGCGTTCTACAACATCATCGTCATCAACGTCTGTCATTTCGATTTCATTATCTTGCTCATCCATAACTTTTACATCTAAACCTAAACTTTGTAATTCTTTCATCAATACTCGGAATGATTCTGGAACACTTGGTCTAGAGATGTTTTCACCTTTAACAATAGCCTCGTATGTTTTCACACGTCCTACTGTATCATCGGATTTGTAAGTTAAGATTTCTTGTAATGTGTATGCAGCACCATATGCTTCAAGTGCCCATACCTCCATCTCACCGAAACGTTGTCCACCGAATTGCGCTTTACCGCCAAGTGGTTGTTGTGTAACAAGTGAATATGGTCCTGTTGAACGCGCATGTAATTTATCATCAACCATGTGCGCAAGTTTCAACATGTACATTACACCTACTGAAATACGGTTATCGAATGGTTCACCTGTACGTCCATCATAAAGTACAGTTTTACCATCACGAGCCATACCAGCTTCTTCAATTGTTGACCATACATCGTCATCGTTTGCACCGTCAAATACAGGTGATGCAACGTGAATACCAAGATTTTTAGCAGCCATACCTAAGTGTAGCTCTAATACTTGTCCGATGTTCATACGAGATGGTACACCAAGAGGGTTTAACATGATATCGATCGGACGTCCGTCTGGTAAGTAAGGCATATCTTCTTCAGGAACAATCTTAGAAATGACACCTTTGTTACCATGTCGACCACACATCTTATCACCAACATGAATTTTACGTTTTTGAACGATGTATACACGTACTAATTGGTTTACACCAGGTGATAATGTATCGTCGCCTTCTTCACGATTGAATACTTTTACATCAAGAACGATACCGCCAGCGCCGTGAGGTACACGTAATGAAGTATCTCTAACTTCACGTGCTTTTTCACCAAAGATTGCATGTAACAATCTTTCTTCGGCAGTTAACTCAGTTACACCTTTAGGCGTTACTTTACCAACTAAAATATCTCCATCTTTTACTTCTGCACCAATATAAACGATACCACGATCGTCTAAGTTCTTAAGTGCACTTTCAGAAACATTAGGAATATCTCTTGTGATTTCTTCAGGTCCTAACTTAGTATCACGTGCTTCTGATTCATACTCTTCAATATGAATAGAAGTATACACGTCATCTTTCACAAGTCTTTCACTCATGATAACGGCATCCTCATAGTTGTAACCGTCCCAAGTCATGAAACCAACTACTACGTTTCTACCTAATGCCATTTCTCCTAATTCCATAGATGGTCCGTCTGCTAAAATCTCGTTATACTCAACAACATCTCCAACTGCAACGATTGGACGTTGGTTATAACATGTACCTGAGTTTGAACGTTTAAATTTAGCTAATGGATAGCGATCTAATTCACCTTCATGCTCAACGCCGTTCTCTTCAACTAGACGACGTACAAGAATTTCATTAGATTCAACATGTTCAACACGACCTCTGTGCTTAGCTGTAATAGCCGCACCAGAATCACGTGCTGCAACGTGTTCCATACCTGTACCAACAAATGGTGCTTCTGGATTCATCAAAGGCACTGCTTGACGTTGCATGTTCGCACCCATCAATGCACGGTTTGAGTCATCATTTTCTAAGAATGGAATACATGCTGTCGCTGCTGAAACAACTTGCTTCGGCGATACATCCATATAATCCATTTTTTCTTTAGCCATAACTGTGTTGTTACCACGGAAACGACATACAACTTCATCATCCATGAAACGACCATTTTCATCTAATTTAGAGTTTGCTTGTGCTACAACATAGCTATCTTCTTCGTCAGCTGTTAAATAGTCAATTTGATCAGTGATAGCATGTGTATCTAAATCAACTTTACGATATGGTGTTTCAATAAAGCCGAATTCATTTACACGTGCATAACTTGATAATGAGTTAATCAATCCAATGTTTGGTCCCTCAGGTGTTTCAATTGGACACATACGGCCATAGTGAGAGTAGTGAACGTCACGTACTTCCATTTGAGCACGTTCACGTGTTAAACCACCAGGTCCTAATGCTGATAGACGACGTTTATGCGTTAACTCAGCTAATGGGTTTGCTTGGTCCATGAATTGTGATAATTGAGAGCTACCAAAGAATTCTTTAATAGATGCAATAACAGGTCGAATATTAATTAATTGTTGAGGTGTGATAGACTCAGTATCTTGAATTGACATTCTTTCACGTACAACTCTTTCCATTCTTGATAAACCGATACGGAATTGGTTTTGTAGTAATTCACCTACAGAACGTAAACGACGGTTACCTAAATGGTCAATATCATCTGTATATCCAATACCGCTTAATAAGTTAAAGAAGTAACTCATTGAAGCAATGATATCTGCTGGTGTAATGCATTTAACTTCTGAGTCAGGGAAAGCATTACCAATTACAGTTGTCGTACGACCTTCATCATCGTTAGGAACATATACTTTAATTGATTGAATTTCTACTGGCTCGTCTATAACGCTACCATGCAATTCAAACACTTCGCTGTTTGCATTTGATTCAAGTACATCCATGATTTCGTCGATTTTACGACGATCAAGCACTGTACCTTCTTCAACTACAATTTCACCAGTTTCAGTATTTACAATTGGCTCAGCTAATTTTTGATTAAATAAACGATGTTTTAAATGTAATTTTTTGTTTGTTTTATAACGACCCACGCTTGCTAAGTCATAGCGTTTTGGATCAAAGAAACGTGAATACAATAGACTTTTAGCATTTTCAACAGTTGGTGGTTCACCTGGACGTAAACGTTCATAGATTTCTAATAACGCTTGTTCAGTGTTTTCAGTGCCGTCTTTCTCTAAAGTATTACGTAAATATTCATTGTCACCTAAAAGGTCAACAATTTCTTGGTCGCTTGAGAAACCTAATGCACGTAACAATACTGTTAATGGTAGTTTACGTGTTCTATCAATACGCACGTATACAACATCTTTAGCATCTGTTTCATATTCTAACCATGCACCACGGTTTGGAATAATTGTTGCATCATAGTTTTCACGACCATTTTTGTCGATTTTTTCATTGAAATAAACGGATGGTGAACGAACTAATTGAGATACGATTACACGTTCTGCACCATTGATAACGAACGTACCTGTATCAGTCATTAATGGGAAATCACCCATAAAGACTTCTTGTTCTTTAACTTCTCCTGTTTCTTTAATGATTAGACGCACTTTTACACGAAGAGGTGCAGCATAAGTAGCGTCACGGTTTTTAGATTCTTCTAAATCATATTTTGGTTCTCCTAAACGGTAATCCACAAACTCTAATGACAAATTACCAGTAAAATCTTCAATTGGAGAAATGTCTCTAAACATTTCGATTAAACCTTCTCTTAGGAACCACTCGTAAGATTTAGTTTGAATTTCTATTAAGTTTGGTAATTCTAATACTTCTGAAATTCTCGCGTAGTTTCTACGTTTACGATGTCTTCCATATTGGACAACTTGACCTGCCAAACAGATTCACCCCTCAAAAATTATGTGATCCGCTTTTAGCTAAATACCATAAGCATATTAATAAAAAGACAAAAAGAAAACGGCAACACTAATGATGACACCATTTTCGATTCTATATTTATTCTTAATTAACTTATCTATTTAACGTAAAAGTACACACTTATTGAACATAAATTTTTACATTATATAACTATAACAGAATATCCATTTCATTTCAAGCTTTTATACTTCTCAGAATGTAATATCCTTTATCTTTATTTACCACTTCTACATTTCCAAAAAGTTCATTCATTCTTTTCTTTGCAGATGGCATACCTTGCTTCTTCTGAATTACAACGAATAGTTCACCGTTCGAGTCTAATCTATGTAATGCTTGCTCGAATATACGATGCACGGTTTCTTTCCCTGCTCTTATTGGTGGATTGGTTAAAATAAAATCAAAACTTTTGTCTTCCACAGCAGACAAAGCATCACTTTCCTTTACGATCGCATTATCAATACCATTTATTTTTTTGTTTTTTTCAACTAAGGCTAGCGCTCTGTGATTAACATCTAGCATTGTAATTGAATGATGTGGTGATACTTTAGCAATCATCAAACCAATTGGTCCGTAACCACAACCAACATCGGCAATTCGCTTACTTGGACCAGGTGGATGCGCTTTTAAAAAAGTTTGAACAAGAACATCTGAACCATAATCTACTTTATCTTTCGAAAACACTCCATTATCAGTTATTAAATCAATTTTATGATGGTTTAATTGATATTGAATACGTTGTTCATTGCTAATTACACTTGGATCTTCATCGTAATAATGACTCATTATTCCACCTCATCTTCACTTTGTAACTCGTCATTATAATTATAACATTTCACTCAGTCTTTAAATGAATAAAACCCCGTTATCAAAATAACGGGGTTTTAACTTCTCAAAGAATCATTATATTATAGCAATACTTGCTATAAAACTTTGATTATTAAGTTTAAGATACTTGAATTATTTTAATTCTACAGTAGCTCCAACTTCTTCTAATTGTTCTTTAAGTTTTTCAGCTTCTTCTTTAGGTAAAGCTTCTTTGATTACTTTAGGAGCTCCGTCTACTAATTCTTTAGCATCTTTTAATCCTAAACCAGTTGCTTCTTTAACAGCTTTAACAACTTTGATTTTAGATGAACCAGCTGAAGTTAACTCAACGTCAAATTCAGTTTTTTCTGCTGCAGCGTCAGCGCCACCAGCTGCACCTGCTACTGCTACTGGAGCAGCTGCAGTTACACCAAATTCTTCTTCAATTGCTTTTACTAAGTCGTTTAATTCTAATACTGACATTTCTTTAATCGCTTCAATGATTTGTTCATGATTAGCCATTTTATAATTCCTCCATTATTTTTAATTTTTTTACGCTAAAAATTATTCAGCGCTTTCTTCTTTTTGTTCTCCAATAGCTTTAACCGCATAAGCGAAGTTGCGTACAGGAGCTTGTAATACTGATAAAAGCATAGATACAAGACCATCGTGTGAAGGTAATGAACCAACAGTTTTAACTTCTTCTGCTGTAATAACATTGCCTTCCATAACGCCTGATTTAATTTCTAATGCTTCATGATCTTTAGCAAATCCAGAAATTACTTTCGCTGCAGCTACAGCATCTTCACTTGAAGTTGCAATAGCAGTAGGACCTGTTAAGAATTCATCTAAGCCTTCGATACCAGCTTTTTCAGCTGCACGACGTACCATAGTGTTTTTGTATACTTTATACTCAACACCAGCTTCACGTAATTGTGAACGTAAGTCAGTAACTTCAGCTACTGTTAATCCACGGTAGTCAACGATTACTGTTGAAACTGAATTTGATAGTACCTCAGCAATTTCATCAACTAGTTGTTTTTTAGCTTCAATGATAGCAGACATTCAGACACCTCCATTTAAATTTTTGGTGCTTTTTTTAAAATTAATAAAAAAAGCACTTTCTACCCACGGCAAAAAGTGCTTGAAAGATCATAGATCATCACGTTCAAGTCAATTTTAGCCTCGGCAGGATAAGTTTTAAGTTATAAATAACTCCTACTGTCTTAGGTAAAATAATCACAATAAGTAATATAACTTGGAAATTACTTATTGTCAATATATTTTTACAGACTGAAAGATATTTCTTTCAGCCTGTAATTGTTTATATCATTTATTATTTGAAACTTGCAGTATCAATTTTAACTCCAGGACCCATTGTTGTAGTTACAGCAACAGATTTGAAGTATGTACCTTTAGCAGATGATGGTTTAGCTTTAGCTAATACATCTTGTAAAGTATTGAAGTTTTCAATTAATTGTTCATCAGTAAATGAAACTTTACCAATTGATGCATGTACGATACCAGCTTTTTCAGCACGGTATTCTACTTTACCAGCTTTGATTTCTTCAACAGCTTTTTTAACATCCATTGTTACAGTTCCAGTTTTAGGGTTTGGCATTAAACCTTTTGGTCCTAATACACGACCTAATTTACCAACTTCACCCATCATGTCTGGTGTAGCAACTACTACATCGAAGTCGAACCAACCTTGTTGGATTTTTTGAACGTATTCTGCTTCACCTACATAGTCAGCACCTGCTGCTTCAGCTTCAGCAATTTTGTCACCTTTAGCGAATACTAATACACTTTGTGATTTACCAGTTCCGTTTGGTAATACAACTGCACCACGGATTTGTTGGTCATTTTTACGTGTATCAATTCCTAAACGGAATGCAACTTCAACAGAAGCGTCAAAGTTAGCAATACTTGTTTCTTTAGCTAATTTAATTGCTTCTTCAACACTGTAGTGCTGAGTACGGTCAACTTTACTAGCTGCTTCTTGATACTTTTTACCTTTTTTAGCCATTTATAGTTCCTCCTTTAGTGGTTTTAGCGGAATTTCCTCCCACATTACTTGCTATATGCAAGTTAAGAGCAGACAACAGAAGAATTAATCTTATGAATAAATCAATCATTAATCTAGTCATTCAGATTATATTTATAATTCATCATTATTATCTCTGTTATCTGCTTCATCGTTTAAATCATGTAATCAAATTTAATATTCGTAAAATTATTCTACAACGATACCCATACTACGTGCAGTACCTTCGATAATACGCATAGCTGCTTCTTCGTCAGCAGCGTTTAAGTCTTGCATTTTGCTGTTAGCAATTTCGCGTACTTGATCTTTAGTTACTGTAGCAACTTTAGTTTTGTTTGGTTCGCCTGAACCTTTTTCAATACCAGCTGCTTTTTTAAGTAATACTGGAGCCGGTGGAGTTTTTGTAATAAATGTAAATGAACGATCTTCATAAACACTGATTTCTACCGGAATAATTAAACCTGCTTGATCTTGAGTACGTGCATTGAACTCTTTACAGAATCCCATGATGTTCACACCTGCTTGACCTAATGCTGGACCAACTGGTGGTGCTGGATTCGCTTTACCTGCAGGAATTTGTAATTTAACAACTTTATCTACTTTTTTAGCCACGATGTGCACCTCCTTGATATCGTGATGTGGTCACAGGGCTCAGTTTTGCCCTCCCACTCTTAACATTTCGTGACGAAATGGGCGCTCTAAAAGCGCGACCACATAATTTTAACACTTTTCTAATTAAAAAATCAATACTCTTTTTTATCTTTTGGTTAGTTTAATAACTTTAATTGTTAATTAAAGCTTTTCTATTTGATCGAATTCAACTTCTACTGGTGTTTCTCGGCCAAACATATCTACTAATACTGTTAGCTTAAACTTATCTGTTTCAATTTCTTGAACTTCACCAACTTGATTCGCAAATGGACCTGATTTAATACGAACTTGCTCGCCAACTTCGAGTTCAACATCGATAGTCTTTTCTTTAAGACCCATTTGTTTTAAGATGAAGCGAACTTCTTCTGGTAACAATGGATTTGGCTTAGACCCTGCACCTGCAGAACCTACAAAACCAGTAACACCTGGTGTATTTCTTACCACATACCATGATTCATCTGTCATGATTAATTCCACTAAAACATATCCAGGGAATGTTTTTTTAACAGTCGTTTTAGCTTTGCCATCTTTTACTTGAGTTTCTTCTTCTTCCGGTATGACTACTCTAAAGATTTGTTCAGTCATATTCATAGATTCTACTCTTTTTTCTAAATTCTTTTTAACTTTATTTTCATATCCAGAATATGTATGCACTGCATACCAACGCTTTGCGCCAACTTCTTCAGACATGTCTTCACTCCTCTAACCAAATAATAAATTTTTCAATGCTGTAATTCCTAAATCTAAGGCATAGAAAAAGACTAAGAAGAATATAACAGTAGAAACTACAATTACAGTATATTTAAATAGCTCTTCTTTCGTCGGCCAACTTGTTTTTTCCATTTCAGACTTAACGCCTTTAAAGAAACTTTCTTTTTTAGCCATCTGCTCAACCTCCAAATCCTTTGAACATATTATCAAAGTATTATTTCGAATGTATTTATTTCGATTCTTTATGAATTGTGTGCGCGTTACATTTTGGACAATATTTCTTTAAGGTTAATCTTGTTGCCGAGCCTTCTTGCTTAGGAACATTATAATTTCTATTGCCACAAGCTTCACAATTTAAAGGTATTTTTCTCACAATAATTCACCTTTATTCATTATAATACCAGTATACTATACATAAAATTTATAACAAATGTCAAACCATCAGTAAGTAACACGTTCTAATTCAATTCACGTCCTAAGGCGCTTTTCAAATCGTTTTGAAATAACGTTTTATTTTATTTTTACATCGTTGTATGGCATTATAAATCACTTTCTCTTTTACATGCATCAGTTGAGCAATTTCTCTCGGCTTATATTGTTCACACATTAAATACATGACATCTTTTTCAAATGCACTCAAATACTTAAACTGACGAATCAACTCTTTAATTGCTAATTGATTCAAATAATTGTTTTCAACATCATAACGCTTTATTGCACATGGATACGTAACTCTATATTCATTAATCAAATTATCCATTCTTTTATTTGTAGCTAAATATTTTCTCAAATAATCATGCTTTACAGACGTAATTAAACATTGAACATAATTTGTGAAAGGCTGCTCTCCACTAAAATCAAATGTTTGGACCGACCTATACATCCGTATAAGTATTTCTTGATATAAGTCTTCTAAATCATAATGATTAAATCCAAATGTTTTGATGCGTCGAATAATTAATGGTTTTAGATCCATTACTAACTTTTCGAAGTCTTTATCATTTATTGCATTGTTACGTTTGATTGTACTGTCTTGAGTTGTCAAATCGTATTTCAAGTATTAAACTAACCCCTTCTATCTAAAATTTAAGGTTAGTTTAATATTGTTACATTCAAAATTTCAAGATGACGGAAATGTCATTTCTTATGATGTCCTCTTCGTATTTTTTCAAATTCTGCAAGGATTTCAGAAGATAACGGAATTCGAGTTCTTGGCTTGTTTTCACTTATATCATCTAATGATTTACTCACATCAATTTCATTTTCTTTTAAATCTCTCCACATTTCGCGAGATGATATTCTATATGCACCTGATCCAAAGATAGCATGTTGCTCACTCATATCACTTGTTACAACTGTAATATGCTTAGTATGCTTGTCATAAAGTTCATAAACATAACGTTCTATGAAACTATCAGCTGTTTCTTTTTCCTTGGTAAAAATCGTTTTAACGCCATGATACATGTATTCTCTTTCAACACCCGATTGGTCATAAGCATCGAAAACACAAATAATTTCATCTGAAATAACTGCATTATAATTTGCAATTGCATCTATTAATTGCATTCTAGCTTCTTCTAAATTCTCTTTTGCAATGGCGCTTAGCGTTGGTGATTGTCCTATCATATTGTATCCATCAATGATTAAGTAACGTTCTTTCATTATATTTCTCCAACATCATGTCTTTTTCGAAATACTTCGTACATCATTAAACTTGCTGCAACCGAAGCATTCAAACTGTTTACATGTCCAACCATTGGAATCTTAATATAAAAATCGCATTTATCACTTACTAGGCGACTCATACCCTGTCCTTCGCTACCAATTACAATAGCCAATGACATGTCCGCTTCTAGATTTCTATAATCTGTTGCATTATTAGCTTCAGTGCCAGCTACCCAAAAGCCATTATCTTTTAGTTCATCGATAGTTTTAGCTAAATTTGTCACTCGAATAACTGGTACATGTTCAATTGCACCTGTTGAGGCTTTTGCAACTGTTTGCGTTAGTGTAACTGAACGACGTTTAGGAATAATAACACCATCAACTCCCGTTGCATCGGCTGTTCTTAAAATTGATCCCAAGTTATGCGGGTCTTCTAAGCCGTCTAATATAAGTACTATCGATAAACCTTCTTTTTCTTTTTGCTGTTTTAAAAATTGATCGAAGTCAGCATATTCATATGGTGCAATAAGCGCTGCAACACCCTGATGTGGTGCATTTGCTAAAAAATCTAATTTAGATTTTGGTACAGTTTGAACAATAATTTTTTGATCTTTTGCATTTTTTAAAATTTCATTAATTTGTTGCTTTTTAATACCTTCTTGAATCAATATCTTATTTATCGGATGCCCAGTAATAATCGCTTCTCTAACAGCATGCCTACCAACAATAACCGTATCTTCCACATCGTCACTACCTTTCGTTTACTATTGTTATTATTTTATTTAATAATGCCTCTAATCGTTCTTCTCTTTTTTCTAAATAAAGAAAACCTATCACTGCTTCTATCGCTGAACTTTTACGATATGTTTGAACATCAGTGTTTTTAGCTTTAGTATGACTTTTCGCGTTACGCCCTCGCTTCAAAATATCCATTTCTTCGTCTGTAAACCATTCTTGCTCCATTAAATATTCTAACGTTTGCGCCTGACTTTTGGCAGATACATATTTTTTAGACATTTGATGTAGTTTATTAGGCTTACTTTTAAGCTTTAAAACGATATAGGTACGTACATATTGATCTAAGACTGCGTCTCCCATATATGCTAAGGTCAATGGATTCAATAATTTAATGTGATTATCTTGTTGATTATCCACGTTTAAATCTAACCCCTTGAGGTGTGTCTTCTAATATAATGTTTTGTGATTTCAGCATGTCTCGAATTTCATCTGCTCGTGCAAAATCTTTGTTTTTCCTTGCTTCATTACGCTCTTCGATTAATTTTTCAACATCTTCATCCAATAATTCATCTGCATTTTTAGATTTTAACGGTACACCTAAAACATCGCTGAAAATTTGATAAACTGCTTTAAATTTATCAATTACTTCTGTTGATGTTGTGTTCTCTAGTACATATTTATTCGCAAGTTTTGCTAAATCATACCAAGCTGTAATTGCATTAGCTGTATTAAAATCATCATTCATAACTGTTTCAAAACGATTTAAAATCGCATCAATTTGATCAATATATGTCTGTTGATTTTCAATATTAGTAGCAATTTGTGCGCGCTCTTCAATTAATTGATAACTATTGCGAATACGCTCTAGTCCACTACGTGCTGATTCTACCAATTCTAGATTATAGTTAATTGGGCTTCTATAATGTACGCTAATCATAAAGAATCTTAGTACATCTGGATCAACTTCTTTAATAATATCGTGAACTAAAATAAAGTTGCCTAGTGATTTACTCATTTTTTCATTATCAATATTAATGAAACCATTATGCATCCAATAATTAGCAAATGGCGCATGATTATGTGCTTCTGATTGTGCTATTTCATTTTCATGATGTGGAAATTGTAAATCTGAACCACCCGCATGTATATCAATTGTAGGTCCTAGCTCATGAAATGCCATTACAGAACATTCTATATGCCATCCTGGTCTACCTTCACCAAATGGGCTATCCCAACTAATCTCGCCAGGCTTCGCTTTTTTCCACAATGTAAAATCAAGTGCATCTTCTTTATGCTCTCCTGCATCTATACGAGCACCCACTTTTAAGTCATCTATGGATTGATGACTTAATTTACCATAACCTTCAAATTTACGTGTTCTAAAGTAAACATCGCCACCACTTTCATATGCATAACCTTGATCCACCAAATCTTTAATAAATTGAATAATGTCATCCATATGGTCCATTACCCTTGGATTTGAAGTCGCTTTTCTAACATTTAACGCACCAACATCTTCATGAAAAGCTGCGATATATTTTTCTGCAATTTCGGGAACAGACTGATTTAATTCTTGAGAACGTTTAATTAATTTATCATCTACGTCTGTAAAATTTGATACATATTCTACATTATATCCTTGGTATTCAAAGTAACGTCTCACTACGTCATAATTAATTGCTGGTCTTGCGTTACCAATATGAATGTAGTTATATACAGTAGGACCACATACATACATTTTTATTTTTCCTGGTTCTATAGGCTTGAACACTTCTTTTTGACGTGTAAGCGTATTATATAATGTAATCATCTTGAATCTCTCCATTCCTAGTCTTTTCAAGTTGTCGTTCTAAATGCTTAATTTGTTCATAAATTGGATCAGGTAGATGGCGATGATCAAATGTTTTTCCAACTCGAACACCATCTTGCTTAACAATATGTCCTGGTATACCAACAACCGTTGAATAGCTTGGAACTGATTGTAAAACAACTGAATTTGCACCAATATTTACATTTGAATTTATTTTAATATTTCCTAAAACTTTCGCACCCGCTGCTATTAAAACATTGTCTCCTATATCTGGGTGTCTTTTCCCTCTTTCTTTCCCTGTCCCACCAAGTGTCACGCCTTGATAGATTGTCACATTATCACCAATTGTACATGTTTCTCCTATTACAACGCCCATACCATGATCTATAAATAGACGCTTTCCAATTTTAGCACCTGGATGGATTTCTATACCTGTGAAAAATCTTGAAATTTGAGATATCGCGCGTGCTGCAACATATTTTTTTTGGTTGTATAACTTATGTGCAATCAAATGACTCCAAACTGCATGTAAACCTGCATACGTTGTAATGACTTCTAATGTTGAACGTGCCGCTGGATCCTGCTCAAATACCATTTTTATATCGTCTCTCATTCTTTTTAACAAGATCATTTCCTCCTCAATGATTGAACTACGTAAATACATAATTGAAGTACCTGCGAAATTAAATATCAAAAAAGCACCACTAACATACAAATTGTATTGTTAGAGGCGCTTCCGCACGGTTCCACTCTGAATTTAGCGAATAACATTAATAATATTGCGGGCGCTTCCAAATTATCAAGGAAACTAAGTCAACTTAATGCTCATCACTCTCATTATATATTTAATTCATTTTACGAAGGTGCATTCATTAATTTCTACGTTGTACTCACAGCAACCGTACACTCTCTGCATCGTATAAATTTAATTACTAATCCTTCGTTTTATATAAAATACTTTATTCATATTGTTGTAATTTGTTAATACAACTTTATCATATGTGGTTACGTTATAAAATTCAAGTATATACTACCTTGATCTTGTCTATTTCATTACTTATATTGTTTTAAACGGTTTAGCACTTTTTCTTTACCAAGTACTTCAATTGTATTTGGTAATTCAGGACCATGCATTTGGCCTGTTACAGCAACACGAATAGGCATAAATAATTGCTTGCCTTTTATTCCTGTTTCTTTTTGAACTTCTTTAATTGTCTTTTTAATTTCAGCCGCTTCAAATGGTTCAAGTGCTTCTAATTTACTGAATAAGTGCGTCATTAACTCTGGTACTTGCTCTCCATTAATCACTTGTTGTTCTTCTTCACCAAGAGCTGGCATTTCTTTAAAGAACATTTCTGATAAAGGTACAATTTCACCGGCATAACTCATTTCTTTTTGATAAAGCGCAATTAATTTGCGTCCCCAAGATAAATCCTCTTCTGACGGCACCTCAGGAATCAAATTTGCTTTAATTAAATGAGGTAATGCTAATTGGAATACTGTTTCAGTATCTTTTTGTTTCATATATTGGTTATTAACCCATGCTAATTTTTGCTTATCGAAAAATGCTGGTGATTTTGACAAACGCTTTTCATCAAAGATTTTGATAAATTCTTCTTTAGAAAAGATTTCTTCTTCACCTTCAGGAGACCAACCTAATAACGCAATAAAATTAAATAACGCTTCAGGTAAATAACCTAAGTCACGATATTGCTCAATAAATTGTAAAATTTGCCCATCACGTTTACTTAACTTTTTACGTTCTTCATTAACAATTAATGACATATGACCAAAACGAGGTGGCTCCCAGCCAAATGCTTCATAAATCATAATTTGTTTAGGCGTGTTTGAAATATGATCATCACCACGAATTACATCTGAAATTTGCATGTAATGATCATCTATAGCTACTGCAAAATTGTACGTTGGAATGCCATCTTTTTTTACGATAACCCAGTCACCAATACCATTTGAATCAAATGAAATATTTCCTTTTACCATATCATCAAATGAATACGTTTGGTTTTGAGGTACTCGGAAACGAATTGATGGTTGGCGTCCTTCTGCTTCAAATTGTTGACGTTGTTCTTCAGTCAAATGCGCATGTTGTCCACCATAGCGAGGCATTTCACCACGAGCGATTTGTGCTTCACGTTCAGCTTCTAATTCTTCTTCTGTCATATAGCATTTATATGCTTTATCTTCTGCTAGTAACTGATCTATTAATGGTTGGTAGATATGTTGACGTTCAGATTGACGATATGGTCCGTAGCCATTGTCTTTATCTACAGACTCATCCCAATCTAATCCTAACCATTTAAGATTATCAAATTGTGATGTTTCTCCATCTTCTAAATTACGTTTTTTATCAGTATCTTCAATTCGAATCACAAAATCTCCGTTGTAATGTTTAGCATACAAGTAATTGAATAATGCTGTTCTTGCATTACCAATATGAAGATAACCAGTTGGACTTGGTGCATATCTTACTCTTATACGATCGCTCATTTTTTTCACTCCTAAATTAAATATCAGATTTTCAAGTTAGTTCATATAAATTGTTCATTTGCTATCTTCGACCGTCATAACAAATGTCTAACTCGTCTTATTGTTAAAACGAAACAATGCTTTTTAACATGACCTTAAAATAATTTCATTGTTTAATCATAACATAATTCCCTGGGTAATATGCTTAAATTTTAAATAGAAAGCAGTTGTTTTTTCAACACTTTAAAAAAGCTATCCCTAAGAATCAAGACTGCACTACATAAACATTTCAACGACTTAAAAATGAATATTATGTACTGTGAAATTAAACTTCAAATTAACTATTCAAATACGTTAAAATTGATTCTAATTTTGTATGTCTTGATTGCTATAAGAATAACTTTATTAATATCTAAAATTTAACACTTAATGAACTTGTTTCAATGATATATTAGCACTATTTGCATTTTTTGATAACTGATATGTTTTGCATTTATTTATAGTTATACTTCAAATTACAAACTTCGCCATTTCATATACCTTTTAATATCTATTTTGTTTTCGTCAACTACAGTTTTTATAATGATACTGTATCTTCGATTTTTTTAGCAAAAACAATTCTTCCTGAAGATGTTTGCAATAAGCTGACTACTTCTAAATTGACATGACTGCCAATAAGATTTTTAGCATTATCAACAACCACCATCGTACCATCATCTAGATATCCTACTGCCTGACCAGGCTCCTTACCCATTTTTGTCAGTAAAATATGCAGTTGATCACCTTGATGTACATTAGGTTTGATTGCTTCTGATAAATCATTAACATTTAATGCTTTAATACCATGTACATGACAAACTTTATTTAGGTTGAAATCTGTCGTTATAATACTTGCATGATATTGTTTTGCTAGTTTTAATAACATCGTATCAATATCACTATGTGTTTTAGTTGGATGTATAACCTTTGTAGGATAGTCTAAATCATACAATTCATTTAAAATATCTAAGCCTCTTTTACCCTTTTCACGTTTAACACTGTCATTTGAATCTGCAACAATTTGTAATTCATTAATAACACCTTGTGGAATTAAAATATTGCCATCGATAAAACCGCAACGAATGACTTCTAAAATACGACCATCAATAATTGCGCTTGTGTCGATAATTTTTGGCGTAGCACTTTTAGTATGTTGTGACATGGAACGCGCTATATTCTCAGGTAAAAACATTAACATTTCATCTCGTTTTTTAAGGCCAAATTGGAAACCGAAATAACATAGTAATATCGTAATTATGACAGGAATGAAATGATTAAAAATAGAGTTACCAATTGATTCTAATATAAACGACACCATAACAGAAATAAGTAATCCGATTATTAAACCTATTGTTGCGAATAGTATTTCAACAGCACTTCTACGCATAATAAAATGTTCTAAACCTTTTATAGCGTTAGTAACTCGTCTAATAAATACACCAAAAATTAAGAACATAAAAATACTACCGATAATGCCATCTACATAGTGATTTTTTAAAAAGCTGGAGTTTTGTAATCCAAGATCATTTGCAATTTCAGGAATAATAATTATTCCTAATGCGCTCCCAATAATTAAGTAAATAATAATAACCATTAGTTTAACGATATTCACACAATGTCCTCCTTTCTTGATGTTTTATGAATGAAGAGCAAATGACAATGCTTCATGTACAGTAGTTACACCTATTACTTGTATACCTTCAGGATATGTCCATCCGCCTATATTATTTTTAGGAATAATTACACGTTTGAAACCTAGTTTTGCAGCCTCTTGCACGCGTTGTTCTATCCGAGATACACGACGTACCTCACCCGTTAAACCAACTTCTCCAATATAGCAATCTAATCCGTCGACAGCTTTATCTTTAAAGCTAGATGCAGTTGCTACAATTACACTTAAATCAACTGCTGGCTCCGTTAACTTTACACCGCCAGCTACTTTGATATAAGCATCTTGTTGTTGTAATAGATAATTTTCTTTCTTTTCCAAAACAGCCATCAACAAACTTAATCGATTATGATCAATCCCTGTTGCCATTCGTCTCGGATTGTTAAAAGTCGTTGGAGTTACCAGCGCTTGAACTTCTATTAAAAGTGGTCTGGTTCCCTCCATGGTTGCAACAATTGTTGAACCTGGAACATTTGTTGAACGTTCTTCTAAAAACATTTCAGATGGATTATTTACACCTTTTAATCCACTTTGCTTCATTTCGAAGATTCCCATTTCATTCGTTGAACCAAAACGGTTTTTAACAGCTCGCAAAATTCGATATGCGTGGTGTTCATCGCCTTCAAAATAAAGCACAGTATCAACCATGTGTTCTAGCAATCTTGGGCCAGCAATTTGACCTTCTTTCGTTACATGACCCACTATAAAAGTTGCAATGTTCATTTGTTTAGCAATATTCATTAAACTTTGTGTACTTTCACGAACTTGTGAAACAGAACCTGGCGCAGAGCTGATTTCAGGATGATATATTGTTTGAATCGAATCCACTACTAATAAATCAGGTTGTTCTTCTTTTACTGTTTGATAAATAACTTCAAGATCTGTTTCAGCTAATACTTGCAATTCACTTGAATCTTCATCTAATCGCTCTGCACGTAATTTAGTCTGACTAAGCGATTCTTCTCCAGTAATATATAGTACTTTTTTCTTTTGAGATAACGATGCACAAATTTGTAAAAGTAACGTTGACTTACCAATACCTGGATCCCCACCAATAAGTACTAACGATCCGCTCACAATACCTCCACCTAATACACGGTTGAATTCTGCTGAATCTGTTAACACTCTCGGCGTTGTTTCATGTTTAATACTATTTAATTTTTGTACTTTACCTGCTAATTCCTTGGTTTTAACTCCATGTTTAGGATTGGCTGCTTTTTCAACAATTTCCTCCATTTGATTCCAAGCGCCACAATTAGGACATTTCCCCATCCATTTAGGAGATTGATAACCACAAGCCATACATTCAAAAATCACTTTTTTCTTGGCCAAAATTGCACCTCCACTTTCCTTTGAACAAATCTATTTTAAACGCACATTCCCATTATGACAAATTAAATGTGAGTTACATTTGTTTGTATTTTAACATGACTACTAACGCAAACTGTTTTACCAGATTTATTTTTTATGAATATTATAAAATAAACTTACATCATGTTGATAGTCGGTATCTTTCAAAGATAAAATCTTAATAATTTCTTAGTAAACTCTTTTCTCTAGATTTATCACAATATTATATAGACCTATTTTATTTTGACGTAAGTTGCTAGTATCTTCAAACAAAAAACCTTTATAAAAATTCATACCTTTATGCTATCGCTGTAGGCTCATTAACTTGTTACATATAATTCTTAACTATCCTTTGATGATTGTTTTATAGATTGTTTCGTTGATGGATACTTTCACGAATTTCTATAGTTCAATGCTACTAAAAAAACAGCCCAAAACTTTAATTTGTTTTGGACTGTTTTATAATTATGCTTGCGATGGTGTTTTAGTTTCTGAAGTTTGTTCAGCAATGTCATATTTAAACTCTTTACCATCATGATCTACTGTAACTTTCTTACCTTCAATTTGATTACCATCTAATATTAATTCACTTAAATTATCTTCGATAGTTTTTTGTATCGCTCTAATTAATGGTCTTGCACCATATTCTGGATCATATCCTTCTTCTGCGATTTTGTCTTTCGCTTTATCAGTAACAATAATATTTATGTTTTGTTCAGATAATCGATTTGTTAATTTATTAACCATCATTGTTACAATTTCTTTTAATTCTTCTTTTGTTAGTTTATGGAATACAATGATATCATCTACACGGTTTAAAAATTCTGGACGGAATGAATTTTTTAATTCTTTTAACATCGTTTTTCGAATTGTTTCATAATCTTGTCCATCACTTGAACCACCGAATCCAGCAAATCGTTGATCTTGTAATTCTTGTGCCCCAACGTTTGATGTCATTATGATAATTGTATTTCTGAAATCAACTGTACGTCCTTTTGTATCTGTCAAATGTCCATCATCTAAAACTTGTAATAGAATATTAAATACATCTGGATGAGCTTTTTCAATTTCATCAAATAAAATTACAGAATATGGTTTACGTCTAACTTTTTCAGTTAATTGTCCACCATCATCATGACCAACATATCCTGGAGGAGCACCAACTAATCGGCTCACTGCGTGTTTTTCCATAAATTCACTCATGTCTACACGGATCATCGCATCATCATCGCCAAACATTGATTCAGCTAAAGCTCTAGCTAATTCAGTTTTACCAACACCAGTTGGTCCAAGGAAGATAAAGCTACCAATTGGTCGTTTAGGATCTTTTAACCCTGCACGGGCACGTCTAACCGCTTTACTGATTGAATTAACAGCATCTTTTTGCCCAATAACTCTCTCATGTAATGTATCTTCTAGACTTAGAAGTTTTTCAGATTCTGTTTCATTGATTTTAGTTAATGGGATACCTGTCCATCCTGCAATAACTTCAGCAATATCTTCTTCTGACAATGAAGTTGACATGCCATTTTGTGCATTCTTCCATTCATTTTTAGCTTCTTCATATTGCTTTTCAAGTTTTGTTTGTTTATCACGCAGGTTAGCAGCATTTTCAAACTCTTGAGCATGTACTGCAGCATCTTTTTCATTTTTAACTTTTTCAATTTCTTGTTCAATTTCTTTTAAATTATTAGGTGTCGTATGACTCTTAAGTCTTACTTTAGAACTTGCTTCATCAATTAAATCAATTGCTTTATCTGGTAAGAAACGATCTGAAACGTATCTGTTACTTAATTTAACAGCTGCTTCAATAGCTTCGTCTGAAATATTAATACGATGGTGTGCTTCGTAACGATCTCTTAATCCTTTTAAAATAGCAACTGTATCTACTACTGAAGGTTCATCAACTTGTACAGGTTGGAAACGACGTTCTAAAGCCGCGTCTTTTTCAATATTTTTGCGATATTCATCTAATGTAGTAGCACCAATACATTGTAATTCACCACGTGCTAATGCCGGTTTCAAAATATTCGAAGCATCGATAGCACCTTCAGCACCACCAGCACCAACTAAAGTATGCAACTCATCAATAAATAGGATGACATTACCTGCTTGTTGGATTTCTTCCATAACCTTTTTCAGACGCTCTTCAAATTCACCACGATATTTAGTACCTGCAACTACTGTTCCCATATCTAAAGACATAACACGCTTATCTTTTAATGTCTCTGGTACCTCATTATTCACTATGGCTTGCGCTAAACCTTCAGCAATAGCAGTTTTACCAACACCTGGCTCTCCAATAAGTACAGGATTGTTTTTCGTACGTCTACTTAATACTTCAATTACACGTGTAATTTCTTTATCACGTCCTATAACAGGATCTAATGTACCGTCTTTGGCAATGACTGTTAAGTCACGAGCTAAACTATCTAAAGTTGGAGTATTATTTGACTTACTAGCTTGTGCATTTTTATTACTCATTTCAGGGTTTCCTAAAGCTTTCACAACTTGTGCACGTGCTTTAGTAATATTTAAATCTAGATTTGCAAAAACTCTTGCTGCAACACCTTCATTTTCACGAATCAAGCCTAATAAAATATGTTCCGTTCCAACAAAATTGTGATGTAATTTTCTAGCTTCATCCATCGATAATTCAATAACTTTTTTAGCTCTAGGTGTATAATGCAATGTACCAACATGATCTTGACCATGTCCGATTAATTTTTCAACTTCTTCAATTACTTTATCTTCAGTGATATTAAAACTTTCTAATACTTTTGCAGCAATTCCTTCAGGTTCTTTCATTAATCCCAATAATAGGTGTTCTGTTCCTATATTTGAATGATTTAAACGAATTGCTTCTTCTTGTGCATGTGCTAATACGCGCTGTGCACGCTCAGTTAATCTACCAAATAACATAAATAATGACCTCCTACTTTATATGTTCTCTTAGTATATCTGCTCGTTTTTCTTTTACAGATTTGTCATCTTCTTCATCTAATAAAAATGGTGACTGTATAGCTACCATCAATTCATTAAATTTAAAGTTTTGTAATTCAATGTAATTTAAATCTATACCAAGTTTAACTTCGCTTAATCTATAAGAAGCCTCTTCCATAGTTATCATTCTACAGTTTTGTAAAATACCTAGCGAGCGAAAAACACGGTCTTGTGTTTCTAATTGATTATAAGTGTCTAACTTTTGTCGTATTTGTTTTTCTTCATGAATGATTTGATTAACAACTTCTGTTAATGTTTCTATGATTTCTAACTCAGATTTACCAAGTGTAAGTTGGTTGGATACTTGATAAGTATGTCCATAAACTTGCGAACCTTCACCGTAAATACCTCTGATTGTATATCCAAAACGATTAATGGTTTGAGCAATCCGTGTCATTCTTTTCATAATAGATAGACCTGGTAAATGTAGCATCACGCTTGCTCTCATACCAGTACCTATATTGGTAGGACATGTAGTTAAATAACCAAGTTGTTCATCATAACTTATATCAAGGCTTCGATCTAATTCATCATCAATTGATGAAGCTTGATTATATAAAGCCTGTAATGTCGTGTCAGTTCCCATAGCTTGAATACGAATATGGTCCTCTTCATTTATCATGACACTTAAAGATTCATCATCATTCACTAATACTGCGGCTGCTGGTTGTTTTATTAGTTCAGGACTAATCAAATGCTTTGCAACCATTTTCATTTTACTTTGTTGATCCATTTGATCAAGACGCATTAATTCAAAATTTGGCAAGGCATCTTGTACCTCATTTATAACTCTAAATCCATCATTTTCAGTAGCATACATTAGTGGATGCACATGATTTTCTAAATTACGCGCTAACCGAATTCTAGAAGACATAACAATTGGTGTTTCTTCATTACTTTTCATCCATTGGCTGATATTATCATGAATATTATGCGTCATCATGTTGCACCTCACTCTCAGCTTTTAGTGCTTTAATTTCATCTCTAACAATGGCTGCTTCCTCAAAATCTTGGATTTCAATAAGTTTTTTCAAATATTCATTCTTTTCTTCGATTTTTCGCTTTAAAGCTATCTTTTTATGTGAAGAATGTGGTGTCTTTCCAACGTGCTCAAATTGTCCACCTTGAACTCTGCGGACGATATCAATGATGTCATCTTTAAATGTTGCATAACAATTAGCACACCCAAATTTACCAACATGTGCAATATCTTTCAAAGTCATATGACATGATGGGCAACGTTTTTCTTCTTTAAACGCTACTTCTTGAAAATTAATGCCATGTTTCGTAGCTAAATGTTGTAAAATTTGCTTAACAACAAATGCTTCTTCGAAATTATCTTGATGTTCTTGATATTCAGGCTGTTCATTAGCTTGATTCCACGGATGGTGCCCCTCAGCACAAGTTTGACACACCATTTTTTCTTCTGTTTTATTTTTACTTGTAACTTTAACTTTTAATTCCGCTTCATTAAGTTGACAATTTTCACAAAGCACTTCAACACCTCATTTCATTTAGTAATAATTTATAACTGGTAACAAACGTTTTAAAATATTTGCTCTAATAATATCTCTAGAAACCATATCCATTGATAGCGTTTCTCTATCAATAACTGCTTGAATCATTTTAGCTTCACGTTCATTTATTAACATTTTATCTAAAAGCCCATCAATAATATAATAAGCTTGTTGTTGAGAAATAGAAGGTCCAATCAGCTGAAGCAAATGATTAATATAACCTGTTGCATCTTTATTTTCAATTTTAGTGATTCGGATGTAACCACCACCACCACGTTTACTTTCGATTTCATAACCATGTTCATTAGTGAATCGTGTTTTGATTACATAATTTAATTGTGATGGTACGCAATCAAAACGCTGTGCGATATTCGCTCTCTGAATTTCAACGACATCTTCATTCGACTCTTCAAATAAACGTTTGATGTATTGTTCTATGATGTCAGACATATTGTGCATGTATATCACCCCTTTTTGACCTTCTTTGACTATATTATATGACCTATTTTGACCTTTTTCAATTAATTTGTTTTTATATTTTCAAAAATTTATGATGTTAGCCCTTCCATTTTATTGTATGATAGATTGTAGAAAAAACTAAAGGAATGAGAAATATATGCATATTCTAATTGGGATTATCGGAATTATCTTCTTTTTAGCACTTGCGTTTCTATTTAGCTCAGACAGGAAAAATATTCGCTGGAAATATGTAGGAATTTTACTTGCAATTCAGCTTATCTTTGCATTTATCTTGCTTAAAACTACAATGGGAATCAAGGTTATTGGTGGTATTTCAAACGGTTTTAACTACTTATTATTAAAAGCAGCAGATGGTGTTAACTTTGTATTCGGTGGTATTCAATATATCGATCCTAAGCAACCACCATTCTTCTTCAGTGTATTATTACCTATCGTATTTATTTCAGCGATTATCGGTATCCTTCAATACACAAAGATTTTACCTTTAATCATTAATGTTTTAGGATTCTTAATTTCTAAAATTAATGGTATGGGACGTTTAGAATCATACAATGCAGTTGCTGCAGCAATTTTGGGACAATCTGAAGTATTTATTTCAATTAAAAAACAATTACCATACATACCTAAGCAACGTTTATACACATTAACAGCTTCAGCAATGTCGACTGTTTCTGCTTCAATTATCGGTGCATACTTTACCTTAATTGAACCTAAATATGTTGTAACGGCTGTTGTCTTAAACTTATTTGGTGGTTTCATCATCGCTTCAATTATTAACCCTTATAAAGTTAATGAAGAAGATGACAAATTATTAGTTGAAGAAACTGAAGAAAGACAACAATCATTCTTCGAAATGCTAGGAGAATATATTTTAGATGGATTTAAAGTAGCTGTCATTGTAGGCGCAATGTTAATCGGATACATTGCCATTATCGCTCTATTAAATGGAATTGTAAGCAATATCTTTAGTACAGTTTCAGGTGGCGCTATTTCTTGGGATTTCCAAACATTAATTGGTTTTGTCTTTGCACCATTTGCATTCTTAGTCGGTGTGCCATGGCAAGATGCAGTTCAAGCCGGTTCAGTTATGGCGACAAAACTATTATCTAACGAATTTGTAGCAATGCAAGCACTTGGTAAACTTAGTGATTTATCTGAACACGCAAAAGGTGTTACATCTGTATTCTTAGTATCATTTGCTAACTTTAGCTCTATCGGTATTATTTCAGGTGCGATTAAATCACTTAATGACAAAAAAGGAGATACAGTTGCCCGCTTTGGTTTGAAATTATTATTCGGTGCAACACTAGTATCTTTCATTTCAGCTGCAATCGCTGGATTCTTTATTTAACAAATACATCAACATCGAATTAACCCCTTCAAAATTTTGACTATTCTCAGTCTCTTTGAAGGGGTTTTTTCTTATGTATATCTTTATTTTTTATCATTTTTTATTTTGAAATAAAAAACAACTCCTCCAAAGCTAAGTTTGAAGGAGATATTGTCTTCTCAACAAATCTATAAATATCAATAATTCGTTGTTTTAGCATACATTAAGCTATGCTTTTTTTACAATATGATTAATAAAGTAATCAGTTACTCTATAGTCATCTGTTAATTCAGGATGGAATGATACGCCTAAATATTTACCTTGCTGGACGGCTACAATTTTCTCATTAACCTTACATAGGATATCTACGCCTTGGCCTACTTTTTCAATATGTGGCGCTCTTATAAACACACCTTCAATATCTGTAGCGATACCTTTAATATCTAATTCTGTTTCAAAGCTGTCAACTTGTCTACCGAATGAGTTTCGTTGTACAGTAATATTCAACTTGTTAAGGTATCCTTCTTCACCAACTATATCTTGCGCTAGAACTATTAATCCTGCGCATGTACCAAACATAGGTAAAGTTGAATTTTGTAAAGCCTCTTTAAATCCATATAAATTCATTAATCGACGTAACGTTGTAGACTCGCCACCAGGTAATATTAAGCCCTCGATTTCTTCTAATTGTTCAACTTTTTTAACTGCAATACCTTCATGACCACTTAATTCAATATGTCTAATATGTTCACGTACTGCACCTTGTAATGCTAATACACCTATTTTCATATCTTACCAACCACGCTCTTGCATACGTTCTTCTAATGATAATTGATTGATATCTAAACCTTTCATAGCAGTGCCAAGTTCACTTGCTAATCTTCCAATTAGTTCATAGTCTTGGTAATGTGTTGTTGCTTGAACAATTGCTTTAGCAAATTTTTCTGGATCTTCTGATTTAAAAATACCTGATCCAACGAATACACCGTCGGCACCTAATTCCATCATTAAAGCAGCATCTTGAGGAGTCGCAACGCCACCAGCTGCAAAGTTAACTACCGGTAAACGACCATTGTCTTTAATTTGTTTTAAAATTTCATAAGGCGCACCGATATCTTTCGCAAAAGTCATAATCTCATCATCATTCATTACAGTCAAACGACTAACTTCTGAATTAACTTGTCTCATATGTCTTACAGCTTCAACAATATTACCTGTACCTGGTTCACCTTTAGTACGTAACATAGCAGCACCTTCACCAATTCTACGCGCAGCTTCACCTAAATTACGACATCCACATACAAATGGTACTGTAAATTGGTCTTTTCTTAAGTGATATTCCTCATCTGCTGGTGTTAACACTTCTGATTCATCAATATAGTCAACACCCATCGCCTCTAATACTCTTGCTTCAGTGATATGACCAATACGTGCTTTAGCCATGACTGGAATAGAAACAGCATTCATTACTTCTTCTACAATTTTAGGGTTTGCCATACGTGCAACGCCACCAGCAGCTCTAATATCAGAAGGTACTCGTTCTAATGCCATAACTGCTACCGCGCCAGCTTCTTCTGCAATTCTTGCTTGCTCAGCATTAACGACATCCATAATAACGCCGCCTTTTTGCATTTCAGCCATACCTCTTTTGACTCTGTCTGATCCAATAATTTTACTCATTATACATAAAACCCCTTTTCAAGTTGATTAAATACATTGTAATGTATAAACTGATATTTAAAAAGGTACAAAATAAGATAAATTTAGGAGGTCAGTTATAAAATTGAAAAACACTTTATACCATCAACTTTATGAAAAATTAAAAAAACAAATAATTGAAGGTCAATTTAAAGAAGGCGATAAATTTTATTCTAAAAGACAATTAAGCAAACATTTATCTATCAGCCAAACAACCGTAGAGCATGCATATCAACTTCTATTAGACGAAGGTTACATTTATTCAAGACCTCGCTCTGGATATTTTGTGTCCGAAATTGAATCTTTAACAATTTTAAACAATCAACCTATCCCCTCTCTTTTTGATGATGATTCATATAAACCAAAAGCGAGTGATGAAGCTTATGATTATGCTTTTAATTTGGATGAAATAGATACGAAACATTTCCCGATAGAACTTTTCAGAAAGTATTCCAAAGATCTTTATGATACAAATCATTTAAATCAATTACGTAGAGGACATTTTCAAGGAGAATTACATTTAAGATTTCAACTGGCATTTTATTTATTTACTAATCGTGGTGTAATTTGTGATCCTAATCAAATTATAATTGGCTCATCTACCGAACAATTAGTAAATCAATTAGTCGATTTACTTTATACTTCAACATTTATTATCGAAAAACCTAGTTATCCACCAATCAAAAATATTTTAGATAAAAAACAAGTTGAATATGAACAAATTGAAGTTGAAGATAATGGAATAAACGTAGATGAAGTTATTAAATCACAAAAAAATATAGTATATATAACGCCTTCCCATCAATTTCCAACTGGATATGTGATGGACTTAAAAAAGCGAACTCAATTAATACAATGGGCTCAAGAAAAAGAAGAACGATTTATTATAGAAGATGATTATGATTCCGAGTTTAGATATTTCGGCAAACCCATTCCAGCAATTCAAGGTCTATATTCAAGAGGAGAAAAAGTGATTTATATCAGTACATTTTCAAAGTCTATTTTTCCTAGCTGTCGAGTTGCATATATGGTGTTACCCTATTCTATAATGAAAAAATATCATTCTCAAAATCACATTGAAGGCAACACTGTACCTGTTCATATGCAAAACCTTATTGCAACGTTTATATCTTCCGGTGGTTTTGAAAGGCATTTAAATAAAATGAGACGAATTTATCGTAGAAAACTAACCTATATTTTAAAAAGATTGAAACCTTACAAAGAGCAGCTTGATATTCAAGGTGCTGAAACGGGTATGCATTTTACAATTACAGTAAAAAATGGATTAACATTACAAGAGTGTCTTGATAGAGCAAACAAAGTAAAGTTAAAATTACAAGTTTATAATTTTGATGATGATCAAGACTATAAGAAAACCCCTAAATTTATATTAGGCTTTGGCGGTATAGACGATGATGCTTTAAAACCGCATGTAGACGCTCTAATAAAATCATTAATTATAAAGTAACACTTCTTTGATAAAAGTTAGTGTTACTTATGCAATAGCTTGTCTATTGTATAATAATTAATTTCCTTTTTGTATTTCAATAAAGTATATAAAAGAGCAGTAAGATTATTTTCAATTAGATACCGTCTTACTGCTCTTCTCTATTTATACAATATTTTGTTTTCGATGATATCATTTTAAATTTATATAAACACAAAATTAAAGTTGTACATACTTAGACAATCGAAAGTGTACATTATTAAATTATCATTTCCAGTTCTACTCTAGCGGAACGTAAGTTGGCTACCATCCTCGCTAAGAACCTTTCTTGACTTGTGACAATCGCTTGCTTCTTTCCTCTCCTTCGGCTCTCACTTACTCATTTAGCTCTACTAAACTCGTTGCGTTCTTTTCTCGTTTCGTCAGATTCAAACGTTTTCACTTCGCCAAGCCATTTTTCTTTGTGTTTGCTTTTTATTTTGACGTTTTAGACATAAAAAAAAGAGACCTCACGGTCTCAATGCGGCTCATCGCATCCATTTTTGCCTGGCAACGTTCTACTCTAGCGGAACGTAAGTTGGCTACCATCCTCGCTAAGAACCTTTCTTGACTTGTGACAATCGCTTGCTTCTTTCCTCTTCTTCGGCTCTCGCTTACTCATTTAGCTCTACTAAACTCGTTGCGCTCTTTTCTCGTTTCGTCAGATTCAAACGTTTTCACTTCGTCAAGCCATTTTCTTTGTGTTAACTTTTATTTTGACGTTTTAGACATAAAAAAAGAGACCTCACGGTCTCAATGCGGCTCATCGCATCCATTTTTGCCTGGCAACGTTCTACTCTAGCGGAACGTAAGTTGGCTACCATCCTCGCTAAGAACCTTTCTTGACTTGTGACAATCGCTTGCTTCTTTCCTCTCCTTCGGCTCTCACTTACTCATTTAGCTCTACTAAACTCGTTGCGTTCTTTTCTCGTTTCGTCAGATTCAAACGTTTTCACTTCGCCAAGCCATTTTTCTTTGTGTTTGCTTTTTATTTTGACGTTTTAGACATAAAAAAAAGAGACCTTGCGGTCTCAATGCGGCTCATCGCATCCATTTTTTGCCTGGCAACGTTCTACTCTAGCGGAACGTAAGTTGGCTACCATCCTCGCTAAGAACCTTTCTTGACTTGTGACAATCGCTTGCTTCTTTCCTCTCCTTCGGCTCTCACTTACTCATTTAGCTCTACTAAACTCGTTGCGTTCTTTTCTCGTTTCGTCAGATTCAAACGTTTTCACTTCGCCAAGCCATTTTTCTTTGTGTTTGCTTTTTATTTTGACGTTTTAGACATAAAAAAA
>NZ_JACVZN010000180.1:0-233 GCF_017151895.1 Staphylococcus sp. EG-SA-15
AATAACTGAGTCTAACTTAGTTGAATTTGACGAAGAGTCTACAAAAGGTATTCTAACTGGCGCAGTGAGCGACCATACAACAGTTGAAGATACGAAAGAATATACGACTGAAAGTAATCTGATTGAATTAGTGGATGAATTACCTGAAGAGCATGGTCAAGCACAAGGACCAGTCGAGGAAATTACTGAAAACAATCATCATATTTCTCATTCTGGTTTAGGAACTGAAAATG
>NZ_JACVZN010000181.1:0-229 GCF_017151895.1 Staphylococcus sp. EG-SA-15
AATACCAAAACAACAAAAGGATTTTACTATGTTAATGCAGTAAAGAAAGATGAAGATGGTAGACCTCAGGATAATAAAATAGAATATCCGGTGAAAATGGTAGACAATAAAATCATTCCAACTAAAGATATCAAAGACGAAAAAATAAAAAAAGAAATCGAAAACTTTAAGTTCTTCGCGCAATATGGCAACTTTAAAGATTTGTCGAAGTACAAAGATGGAGATATTT
>NZ_JACVZN010000182.1:0-228 GCF_017151895.1 Staphylococcus sp. EG-SA-15
CATTGTACATCGAAATATCTGAATAACCTCATTGAGCAAGATCACCGTCATATTAAAGTAAGAAAGACAAGGTATCAAAGTATCAATACAGCAAAGAATACTTTAAAAGGTATTGAGTGTATTTACGCTCTATATAAAAAGAACCGCAGGTCTCTTCAGATCTACGGATTTTCGCCATGCCACGAAATTAGCATCATGCTAGCAAGTTAAGCGAACACTGACATGATA
>NZ_JACVZN010000183.1:0-228 GCF_017151895.1 Staphylococcus sp. EG-SA-15
TATCTCTTTTAAGTTCGATTTCTACACGCCATAAATGTTCAGACATAACTTCAGCATCTGCATTATCTTTACGTTCTTGCTTTTTATTATAAATTCTAATAGGTTCTGTTGCAAAGTTGAATTTATAGTATAATTTTAACAAAAAGGAGTCTTCTGTATGAACTATTTCAGATATAAACAATTTAACAAGGATGTTATCACTGTAGCCGTTGGCTACTATCTAAGATA
>NZ_JACVZN010000184.1:0-228 GCF_017151895.1 Staphylococcus sp. EG-SA-15
TTTATTATTTTTATCTTTTTCTCTGCAACTTCCTCTTTTTATTGCGTTATGATCCCAATTTATTTTTTAAATTCATTACCAGCTTGCTCTATAGTTTGATTGGTTCTGTTGCAAAGTTGAATTTATAATATAATTTTAACAAAAAGGAGTCTTCTGTATGAACTATTTCAGATATAAACAATTTAACAAGGATGTTATCACTGTAGCCGTTGGCTACTATCTAAGATA
>NZ_JACVZN010000185.1:0-228 GCF_017151895.1 Staphylococcus sp. EG-SA-15
TTGACTAAATGAAAATACGCTTGTAACAAGTTTTTTCAATACTCGTGGGGCCACAACAGAGAGAAATTGGATCACCAATTCCAACAGACAATGCAAGTTGGCGGGGCCCCAACATAGAGAAATTGGAACCCCAATTTCTACAGACAATGCAAGTTGGGGTGAACAACGAAATAAATTTTGTAAAAATATCATTTCTGTCCCACTCCCTCCTATTTTTAATACACATTA
>NZ_JACVZN010000186.1:0-228 GCF_017151895.1 Staphylococcus sp. EG-SA-15
CCAAATCCAAATATTAATTTAGAAATAGGTGATATTTTAATCATGATTGGACATGATAATGATTTAAATCGCTTTGAAAAAAATATTGCGACGAGATAATCGGGAGTGGGACAGAAATGATATTTTCGCAAAATTTATTTCGTCGTCCCACCCCAACTTGCTTTGTCTGTAGAAATTGGCAATCCAATTTCTCTGTGTTGGGTCCCCACCCCAACTTGCATATTATTG
>NZ_JACVZN010000187.1:0-227 GCF_017151895.1 Staphylococcus sp. EG-SA-15
CATACATTAGATATTTGGTTGCGTAAGCAACGAGATAATCATTCAGCATATGCGTTTATCAAACGTCTCATTAAACAATTTGGTAAACCTCAAAAGGTAATTACAGATCAGGCACCTTCAACGAAGGCAGCAATGGCTAAAATAATTAAAGCTTTTAAACTTAAACCTGACTGTCATTGTACATCGAAATATCTGAATAACCTCATTGAGCAAGATCACCGTCATAT
>NZ_JACVZN010000188.1:0-227 GCF_017151895.1 Staphylococcus sp. EG-SA-15
TATCTCTTTTAAGTTCGATTTCTACACGCCATAAATGTTCAGACATAACTTCAGCATCTGCATTATCTTTACGTTCTTGCTTTTTATTATAAATTCTAATAGGTTCTGTTGCAAAGTTGAATTTATAATATAATTTTAACAAAAAGGAGTCTTCTGTATGAACTATTTCAGATATAAACAATTTAACAAGGATGTTATCACTGTAGCCGTTGGCTACTATCTAAGAT
>NZ_JACVZN010000189.1:0-227 GCF_017151895.1 Staphylococcus sp. EG-SA-15
TTTATTATTTTTATCTTTTTCTCTGCAACTTCCTCTTTTTATTGCGTTATGATCCCAATTTATTTTTTAAATTCATTACCAGCTTGCTCTATAGTTTGATTGGTTCTGTTGCAAAGTTGAATTTATAGTATAATTTTAACAAAAAGGAGTCTTCTGTATGAACTATTTCAGATATAAACAATTTAACAAGGATGTTATCACTGTAGCCGTTGGCTACTATCTAAGAT
>NZ_JACVZN010000018.1:0-52710 GCF_017151895.1 Staphylococcus sp. EG-SA-15
CGACTTGCATGTATTAGGCACGCCGCCAGCGTTCATCCTGAGCCAGGATCAAACTCTCCATAAAAATTATGATGTTTGATTAGCTCATAAATACTAAATAATGTTTGTAACTTATAGTTACGTTTTTTGGAATTAACGTTGACATATTGTCATTCAGTTTTCAATGTTCATTTTTCTTACCGACAAGAATTAATTATACATTTTATTAACATTTAAGTCAACAACTTTTTAAAATTAATTTTCGTTAGTAATTCAAGTTATTTCTTAAGTTGAATTGTTTTGTTTGCCTCAACAAATAAATACTATACAGGCTTTCAAACTGCTTAACAACAGTAAAAATTACACCTTTGTCATCTGTGCTGAACGCCCTTATCCTAAAAATCGAACTTAAAAAAATCCCCACTTATAAATAGTACGTTTTTTAGAACAAGAAACAGATTTTTTTCTAACCATATCAATCAAAAAAAACCGCAAAACAGAACGTTATTTTTTTACCAGAAATTAAAAAAAAATTTACAAGTTTTAAATAATCTCTCAAAACACCGCTATACAGGCTGATTTAATAAGCTTTAGACCAAAGAAGTACAACTTACTAAGCCAGCATCTATCATTTCAATTACAAAAGAATTTCATTTGCATAGTCATTAACCGCATTTATCAAATTAATAGCACCAACACACCATAACCATAGATCTAATTCGATAATCCAATTCACATCATTACTATTAGAAGTAACAAATCACAACCAACGGCTTGCTTCCTAAAGATTACCCATCCCTCAGTAAAACTAGGTAAACCATACCACCGCCACACCGCAAATAAAGTAGTACATCACACCACACCATAAAAAAAGCCACAATGATTACACTGTGACTTTTCTTACTATAGTATTAAAATCAAAAATGTTTAATAGAAGACATTACATTTCTGTTCTACCTGCGATTGCTTTAGATAATGTTACTTCGTCAGCATACTCTAAATCGCCACCTACCGATAACCCTTGTGCTAATCTCGTCACTTTGATACCTATAGGCTTAACTAATCTAGAAATATACATGGCTGTAGATTCCCCCTCTAAGTTCGGGTTCATAGCTAAGATTAATTCGCTAACTTCATCGTTTTTCAAGCGTTCAATCAATGAAGGAATATTAATATCTTCTGGTCCAATGCCATCCATAGGCGAAATAGACCCATGTAAAACGTGATATAAACCTTTGTATTCTCTCATTTTTTCCATAGCTATGACATCTTTGTCATCTTCCACAACACAAATAACTGAACGATCTCTTTGCTTATCTTCACAAATATAACATGGATCATTTTCAGTAATGTGACCACATACGCTACAATATGTTAATTCTCTCTTAACATCTACTAATGCTTTGGCAAACTGAACAACATCGTCTTCTTTCATATCTAAGGTATGAAAAGCCAGACGTTGGGCTGTCTTTGGACCAATGCCTGGCAATTTCATAAAGCTATCAATAAGTTTTGATATAGGTTCTGGATAATGCATCTATGATCACATTCCAGGGATGTTTAAGCCTTGAGTATGTTTACCTAAACGTTCTTGAGTAAGCTCATCAGCTTTATTCATCGCTTCATTAGTAGCTGCTAACACTAAGTCTTGTAGCATTTCAATATCATCTGGGTCTACAGCTTCTTCTTTGATTTCAACGTCGACAACTTCTTTATGACCAGTTACAGTAACTGCAACCATGCCACCGCCAGCTGTTCCTACAATACGCTCTTCTTTAAGTTTTTCTTGTTCTTGAGCCATTTTCTTTTGCATTTTTTGCATTTGTTTCATCATTTGTTGCATGTTTCCGCCACCGCGCATATTCCATTTCCTCCTTGAAAATCAATAAATATTTATCAATAAAATGATGTTTCTTTCATTATACATACGATTATATCGCTTGTCATGTATCACTCTTCATCTATCACATGTACAGTTTCTTCACCGAAAAGATCTTTTGCTTTTTGAGCAATATCTGTTTGTTGTGCTTGTTGCTTTGGCATATCATCGCCTTCGTTTTTACGATTTTGTAAATACTCCGTTCGAACTCTTTGCCATTGATCTGATGGTACACCAACAACTTTAACGTTTTTATTAACGATATTACATACAACACTTTCTATACTACTACGTTTCTCGTCGTCTTTATTGACGATTTCACAATGGATCTCTTCCTCAAATTTCACAAGTACGTGATCTTCACTTGCCGCCACAGGTTCCGAATTTTGCAATAAACTAACGAGTGATTTTTTATCATTGTTTTTGGCATGATCAATCACTTCTTGCCAATGATCTTTCAACAATTTGATATCTGCCTTATTCGCTTTATCTAGCACTTTTGCAATTTGTTGCATTGAAAATGCATTTTTAGATTTTTGTATGCCTCTCGCAGGCTTTTTCGAAGATTTTTGAACAGGAGCGACACTCACTCCTTGTGCTTTTAGTGTTTTTAGTTCTTGCTCTAACTGTTCCATACGTTGCAACAATACATCTGTGTTTGGCGATGAAGCAATTTGTGCTGGTTCAGCTACATTCGCAATCACTTGTGGTTGACCCTTAATCTGCTCAGCTAATTTTACTAACAACACTTCAAAATGAACGTTTTGATTCACACTAAAACGAATCGACACTAATGTATCATTAATAAGATCAATCATTTGATATAACATATCTAATTCTAAGTTCATCAGTGCTCGATACTCAGTATCTTTCTCAGATGTTTTATTCATAATCGTATCTCTGACAAAATAAATCATATCATTTATTAGGCGATTCACTTCTTTACCCTCTGTTATAAACTGATGGTATTTTTTAAAAGATGCTTGTACGTCACCTTGTACAATATCATCAAACAAGTGATCCAACGCTTCATCATGTACGCTACCTGTGACATTCAACGCATCTTGCAATGTTAACGTACCATCACCAAATGCAATAGCCTGATCCATAATACTTAATGCATCACGCATACCCCCTTCAGACGCTTTAGCGATAAATGCCAAGGCTTCATCTTCACATTCAATTTGTTGTGCATCTGCTACAAATTTTAAACGTTCAACAATTTGATTTAGGCTAATTGCTTTAAAATCAAAACGTTGTGCCCTAGAAATGATTGTTGGAGGGATTTTATGTGGTTCTGTCGTTGCCAATATAAAAATAGCGTGTGCTGGAGGTTCTTCTAACGTCTTTAAAAGGGCATTAAAAGCACCTGTTGTTAGCATGTGCACCTCATCTATAATATAAACTTTATATTTCGATTCACTTGGTGCATATTTAACTTTGTCTCTAATATTTCTTATTTCATCAACGCCATTATTACTAGCAGCATCAATTTCTATCACATCTGAATTAGTCCCCTGCGTAATGCCTTTACAAATATGACATTCATTACAAGGTTCTCCATCAGTGCTATTTAAACAGTTGATTGCTTTAGCAAACACTTTGGCAATACTCGTTTTCCCCGTGCCTCTCGGACCACTAAAAATATAAGCATGCGACTGTTTTTCTTTAGAAATCGCATTGCGCAATGTCTTCGTGACATGTTCTTGTCCGACGACATCCTCGAAACTTTGGGGTCTGTACATACGATATAAGGCTTGATAATTCAAGTTAGCACCTCCATAAACAATTACCTCTCATTATAGCATGATAATACCTTTACTTCTTAATTGAACAATTAATAAAAATGTTCTGGAAATTTTACGATTCCGTGTGGTGCATCCGTCAAATTATCCCATAAATATTTTACAAGTAACGGTGCATCACCAGATTCTAATTTAATGTCATGCTCAGCAGCATTTTGATAACCCAACTTTTCAAAGTAGTCAAAACAATGGTCTACAACAACCGTACTATACTCTTGTGCTTTGGCACGCTCTTCTACTGCTTGAACCAAGCCACGACCTAATTTTTGTCCACGTAATTCAGGATGAACTGATAAAGAGGCAATCGCCAAACCATAATACGTCTTATCATCACTATTAATTTCTACTTCAATTAATAAAACGTGTCCAACGACATCGTTATTTTCATTTTTCGCTATTACTTCTAATTCAAAATTATAGCAAGGAGATTTTCTTAAATGTTTTACTTTCGCAAGTGCTTGCCAACTCGTTTCAGGATTATCATCAAAACTTTCTTCAATACTATTTAAAGATTTATCATAATCTAACTCTGTTAAAGTACTTAAATATATTTGCATATGTCCTCCGTAGGCATTTGATTGTCAATAATCATAACGTATCTCATTAATAATTCTATTGTAAGATACTCCCCCTCATTTCACCATCATTTCTTTATCATCAAATAATAACTTCTTACTTTTCATTGACACAAAAATCATTCAAACTGCACATCGATTTCACTTGAATCAAACTTCACATATAAAAAAGCTACTTCCCACAAACATGTTCCACGTATAATACGCTGAATTGTCTTCAAGAAAGTAGCTTCTATAAATAAATATATATTTTCAACTCTTAATAATCGGTTTAATATTTAAAAAATAAAAAACCGTGCACCTAAGCATCGAACGTAATTCACGAACGTAACCAAAGTCGTTAGCTAAATCTCGGCTACCCTACGGCACATATGATGATCCACTTAATGCTGCTTCCGTCAGGACCTGACATGGTTCATGGGTTCATATTGCATAGGACCGAAATCTTCAAACACTACGTGCTTTGGGCAGACTTCGCAAAAATACGGCCTCAACAAAGGAATTAAGCCTCGCATAAAGCGGATTTCGAGTACAGGGAACCGCTACCTCCCCACCTAGCACGGCAAGATATATATTACTATATTTTAATAGTTAATTGCAAGTATAAATCATTTATATCATTGTTTACTTTATACGACGTCTTGAGAAGTCGTTAAATTTAAATTCATTTGCAAGATGTTTTGAAATATTATATTGAAACGGCATTGTATTTTCTAAATACACAATACTTCGAACTGTTGCTGAATAAGCCACCGATACATCACCAAACAATTGATATGCTTGTTCATCAAACGGTTCAAAAGTAATAGACTTACTTGAATAACTAATATTAAGATTTAATACCTTTTCCAAATAATCATAAATAGAATCACTCGCAACATCATTACCTATGTCTGAAACAATCGACTTTAGAAAATAATCTTCATCAACAATCTTCACATGTTGGTTAAGCCGACGAGTTCTAACAATATGAATGAGTGATTCACTAGAATTGATGTTTAAAGCATGTTGAACTTCTGGAACTTCATGCGCTTCAACAACCTCATTCACAACAACTTCAGTTAAATATGCGACGCCCATTTCTTCTTGCATTTCTTTAAAACTAACCAGTTCAGAAAATGGAAACTCTGTAACCTCCTGATAAATGACAAGTGACCCTTTACCATGAATCTTTTGAATCATGCCGTCTAATGCCAACAAATCTAATGCCTTACGCACGGTCTCTCGAGATGACTGGTACAATTGCACCAAATCATGTTCAGACGGAATTTGTTCACCATATTGAATCTGCCCGTTTAATATATCTTCTTTCAACGCCTCATAAATCTTCATAAACTTTTTTTGTTTCGCCATATAAACGCATCCACTCAATTTATTTTACGCGTTTGTTTCGATTACAATTGCACCAAACCCGCTTATCGTATTATTTTCCACTGTGCCTGTTTGAATCACAACACGACCTTCTCTAGCCAATCCTTCTGGCAAATCAACAGCCGATGCTGAGAAATTCGCAATTACTAGCCATTGTTGATTCTTATAATGACGTTCATAAACAAATAAATGATCATGATCCATAAAACGTGGCACAATGTCTCCATACGTAATAATATCATGCGTATGTCTTAATTGTATTAATTTTTGATACGTATAGAAAATAGACTCTTTATTCTGAAGTGCTTGTCTAACGTTGACCTGATGATAATTTTCCGAAATATCAATCCAAGGCTTACCAGCTGTAAATCCAGCATTAACATCATCACTCCATTGCATAGGCGTTCTCGAATTGTCTCGTGACTTCTGTCCTAAAATCGTTAACACATCCGCTTCAGCATGCCCTTCACTTAACAACTGATGGTAGGCATTAATCGATTCAACATCGCGATATTGTGCTATTGATGTAAAATGTGGGTCCGTCATACCAATTTCTTCACCTTGGTAAATATATGGCGTCCCTTGCAACATATGCAGTGCGATAGCTAACATTTTAGCACTTTGTATCCTCATCTCTTCCGACGTATCATCACCAAATCTAGACACTACCCGTGGCTGATCATGATTACACCAGAAAATCGCGTTCCATCCGCCACCGTCATAAATACCTCGTTGCCATTGCATCAGAATTTTCTTTAACTTATGGAAATCAAGCTTCGCATTTGTCCACTTTTCACCATCAACATAATCAACCTTTAGATGATGAAAATTAAAAACACTATTCAATTCTTGGCGTTCTGGTTGTGTATACTTAATACAATTTTCAATCGTCGTCGAAGACATTTCTCCTACAGTCATCATGTCAGTGTTACCAAACGTTTGACGATTTAATTCATGCAGAAACTCATGCACTCTAGGACCATCCGTATAAAATTCTTTACCTATTTTGTCAGAGTCCTTAAATTCACCTTTAGAAATTAAGTTAATGACATCAAATCGAAAACCATCAACGCCGAAGTCTATCCAATGATTGACTATGCGATATAACGATTGACGTACTTCCGGATTATCCCAATTTAAATCAGCTTGACTGACATCAAATAAATGTAAATAATATTCATCTGTCTCAGAATCATACTTCCATGCATTACCACCGAATTTAGAATGCCAATTTGTTGGCGGCCCGTCTTCAGGTGATCTGAAAAAGTAATAATCTCTATAAGGGTTATCTTTAGATTTACGGGCTTCTTTAAACCATTCATGCTCCGTCGACGTATGATTAATGACAATATCTAACATTACTTTCAAGTCTTTTTGATGAGCAACTTTGATTAACTTTTCAAAATCATCCATCGTTCCAAAGTCTTCATTGATTTCTAAATAATTGCTGATATCATAGCCATTATCATTCATAGGTGATTCATACACTGGTGTTAACCAAATATAATCAACACCCAATAACTTGATATAATCCAATTTTTCTATAATTCCGTTGATATCTCCTATACCATTCCCCGTCGTATCATTAAACGACTTAGGATAAATTTGATATACAACGGATTTTCTCCAATCTATTTCTTTCGACACACAATTACCACCTTATAACGTAATAAAGGACGTCCAAATAACGAACGCCCCTTTTTTATTTTATTAATCTTCAACAATTTCTTTCGCTTTTTGTTTACTAAAATGAGACATCACAATTGTTAGTATACATGGTACAACAATAGCAATAGCTGTCACAATAAGATATACTGGCCAAAATTCTTTTTGAATTGAAATGAATGCTGGCACGCCACCAACACCAACTTTTCCAAGTACGTTATTCATACCAACGATTGCCCCCAATACACAAGACGTTGATATCGCAGCGATAAATGGATATTTCAGAGGTAAGTTCACACCGAACATGGCTGGTTCAGTAACACCTAACATACCAGAAATACAAGATGTTAATGCCAAGCCTTCTTCTTTAACCATTTTACGACGTTTATAGACAAACCATGCTCCAAATGCTGCAGAGCCCTGACAAATATTGGAAATCGCAACAATTGGCCATAAATACGTACCGCCTAAGCTGCTACCCATCAATTGGAAATCTACTGCTAAAAACATATGGTGTAGTCCTGTAATTACAAGTGGTGCATATAACAATCCATATATTGCTCCGCCAAGCCATCCTGCATGTTGGAATATAAATGTAACACCAGATGTAATACCTGTACCAATCAATAACGCAACTGGTCCAATGATAATAAATGCTAAAAATCCAGTAACTAAAAGCGCTACGGGTCCAACGACCAACATTTTTATCGAATCGTGAACGACTTTATTTAATCCTTTTTCAATTTTAGCTAGAACGTAAGCTGCAATTAAAACTGGCAACACTTGACCTTGGTAATTCAACTGCTTAATCTCTAAGCCAAATAAGTTCCACGTCGGAATATTCCCTTTTGCCAAATCATACTGAGATACTAATTGCGGATGCATTAAAATCAAACCTAAGACTATGCCTAGAATCGGACTACCACCAAATACACGCATACTACTCCAACCAATTAATGCTGGTAAGAAAATAAATGCCGTACTCGCAATCACATTAATGATGTTTGAAATATCAGCAATTTGTGGATACATCTCAATAAGTGCTTTTGGACCAAATAAACCTTTCATTGTAAGTAAATTATTGATTCCCATTAACAAACCAGCTGTCACAATCGCAGGTAATATTGGTATAAAAATATCCCCCAACAATTTGATCAAACGTTGTACTGGATTCCCTTTTTGTGCAGCTGCTTGTTTCGCTTCATCTTTCGAAGCTTCTTGAGCACCTGTTTCATCAATAAACTGCTTATACACTTCATCGACTGTTCCTGGACCAATGACAATTTGATATTGATGGTCTGCTTTAAACTGCCCCTTGACCAACGCGTTATTACTTAATGCGTCTTTATCAACTTTACTTTCATCCTTCAGCACTAAACGTAATCGTGTTACACAATGCGTTGCAGCTTCAAGATTTTCTTTTCCCCCAATAGCGGTTACGATGGCTTTTACATCTTCTCTTTTTACAGCCATATATTTCACTCCCTTAATGTCTTAAAACGAGTATAACTTGTCTAGACAAGTTATGTAAAGGCTTTCAACAAAATATTTTTATTTTGTCACAATTATCTGGGGTAGCCATTTCAGAAAATCAATGAGCCATAACGACATATGTAGCAATAACTCCTCGCTACAATTGCGTTATTAACAATACCTCACCACGCTCTCACCATTATAAAGTGTAGATGCATGGCCAACTCCTAAATTGAAAAATGCATATCTATAAATAGCAAACTTGTCCACACAAGCCATCCATCATATTTCACAAAACAAAAAAGACATTTAGCTATGTATATTGCACAAGCCAAATGCCCTTCCAATCTCAATGCCTTATCATTTCTATTATCAAAAATTACGAGTCATTCAAAGACAAATAAAAAGGTAAATACTCAAAATTTGAGCACTTACCTTCATTATATATAGTATTTAATATAAATATTGATGGCGGAGGAAGAGGGATTCGAACCCCCGCGAGCCGTTAAGCCCCTGTCGGTTTTCAAGACCGATCCCTTCAGCCGGACTTGGGTATTCCTCCTAAACACAATATTTATCATATATGAACGTTCTGTAAAAGTCAATATTGTTTTTAAGCATTACATGATTACCACAAATCATTGTCTTCCACTACAGTTGACCTATAAACGAATGTAAAAAATCACTACTTATAATTAATCTATTTGTTGTCTTACAAACCTTTGTTTTTAGGTTACAAAGATGGCATGTGACGTTGATAGATACTAGATTATTTCAAAATCGATTCAGCATGACACAACGTCAACGTAACCACCATTTCCATACAAAGATTATACACAAACTTTACTCGCTAAATACTGATCTACTGCTTTCGCTACGCCTCTACCTTCTTTAATTGCCCATACAACTAAACTTTGACCACGTCTAGCATCTCCAGCAGCAAATACCTTTTCATTATTAGTTTGATAGTTTGTATCATCCGCCACGATTCGATTTCTATCCGTTTTAATGTTAAAAGCATTCGGTACTGTTGGTTCTGTACCTTCGAAGCCGATTGATAATAATACAAGGTCAGCAGGCCAAAATCTTTCAGGTCCTTCTTTCATGACCATACCATTTTCGCCTTGCTCTAAAATTTGAGTATACAAACCACGTATGTGTCCTTTATCGTCAACATCGTAACGCATTGTTTGAACACCATATGCACGTGGTTCCTTACCAAACTTAGCTTCGTACTCTTGGTGCGCATAGCCCATTTTAAACACCGGCATTGCTAAAGGCCATGATGCATTTTCTGTAAATGTAATTGCTTCTGGCAATTTCGTATATTTATTAAATTGAACAATCGATTTACAATTTTCTCTTAATGCTGTCGCTACACAGTCTGCCCCTGTATCACCAGCACCAATGATAATGACATTCTTATCTTTTGCAGTTATTGTTATATCATCAATTTCTCCATTTAACAGCTGCGTTTGTTCAGTTAAATAATCCATAGCGAAATGTATACCATCACCCATGCGTCCTTCTAAAGGTAAATCTCTACCTTTTTGTGCACCAGTACATAATATAATGGCATCATACTCAGATTCTAACGTTGCTTTATCAATATCAACGCCTACTTCAACACCATTAATGAAAGTAATGCCCGCTTCTTCCATTAACTTAATACGACGTCGAACCACATCTTTATCAAGTTTCATATTCGGAATACCATACATTAATAAACCGCCTGATTCTCTAGCACGTTCATAAATAGTTACTTGATATCCTAGTAGATTAAGTTCTTCAGCAGCAGTTAATCCTGCTGGACCGCTTCCAACGATTGCCACTTTTTCATCTCTACGACGACTCGGAACTTTCGGTGCTACCCAACCATTTTCAAAAGCTTCATCAATAATTGTGCGTTCAATACCTTTAATCGCAATCGATTCTCTATTAATCTTCATCACACAAGCACTTTCGCATGGTGCAGGACATACACGCCCTGTAAAGTCAGGAAAGTTATTTGTTTCGCTTAAGCGTTCATAAGCAGTTTTAAAATCTTGATGATACACTAAGTCGTTCCATTCAGGAATGTAGTTTCCAATTGGACAACCTATTGTTTCCCTACCATACTGTTGTCCGGTTTGACAAAACGGCGTTCCACAATCCATACATCGTGCACCTTGGATAGAGGCATCTTCTTTAGTAAATCGTTGTTGATATGCTTTATGATGCTTCAAACGGTCTACCAGTGATAATTCACCTAAGTACTGTTTGTCATACTTCATAAATCCTTTAAATTCACCCATCGTATCTCCCCCTTTCCTTAATACACAACGGCTGGTTTATGTTTAGCATCGATTGTTTTACTGTCATCGTAAAATGCAGCTAACATCGCTTCATCTTCATTGTCATGTAATGATTTGTGCAAATGAATTTTTTGCATCATTAATTGATAATCTTTTGGAATAACTTTAACGACGACATCTTCAATGCGATCAAAATGTTTTAACACATGAATCGCTCTCGTACTATTCGTGTGTGACACATGTTCTTCCAGCATTTGCTTAATGAACGCTTTTTCTTCTTGGTGTTTAATCTTTGTAAACGAAAGCGTATCTAGTTGATTATTTTCAACAAAAGCTTCTACATCAGACGGGATAACGTAAGCAATACCACCACTCATACCTTGACCGAAGTTCTTACCTACATCCCCTAAATTAATGACATGTCCACCAGTCATGTACTCTAATCCATGGTCACCGATACCTTCAACGACAACATCTACACCACTATTTCTAATACAGAATCTTTCTCCTGCACTACCGTTAATAAATGCCTTACCACCTGTCGCACCATAGAATGAGACGTTACCAGCAATAATTTCATTTTGTCGTTCTTCAAAAGGTGCTTTGACAATGAGCGTACCACCAGATAATCCTTTACCAACATAGTCATTCGCATCTCCAGTATGATGAATCATTAAGCCTTTCGGTGCGTATGCTGCAAGACTTTGACCAGCATGACCATTCGTATAAACATTAATTGTATTTTCAGGAAGTCCTGCTTCTCCATATTGTTTCGAAATCTCACTACCTGTAATAACTCCTACATCACGTTGTTCATTATTTACTGTAAAGCTACCTGTATAGCGACGTCCTTCAGCAATATATGGCTTCGTTACTTCATATAAATTTGTTAAATCAAATCCATGCTCAAGATTATGATTTTGTTGAATTTCTTTTGTGTTTGGCCCATCGAAAGGACATAACAGTTTTTCAACATCAATACTAGCCGCTTTGCTATTCGCTTTTAATGTTGATGATCGTTGTAATAAATCAGTTCTTCCAACTAAGTCTTCTACACGTTTCAAACCTAAAGATGCTAAAATTTCTCTTAATTCTTGTGCAATAAAATGCATAAAATTAACAACATGATGTGCTTTACCTCTATATAAAGCACGTAAATCTTTGTTTTGAGTTGCAACTCCTACTGGACATGTATCTTTATGGCATACACGCATCATAATACAGCCCAACACCACTAATGGTGCAGTTGCAAATCCAAATTCTTCCGCTCCAAGCGCACATGCGTACGCTACATCTTTACCAGTTAATAACTTACCGTCTGTTTCTAACTTAACACGACTTCTTAAGTCATTTAGTTTTAATGTTTGATGTGTTTCTGCTAAACCAATCTCCCAAGGAACACCGGCATGCTGAATACTCGTTTTAGGTGAAGCCCCTGTACCACCATCGTAACCACTGATGACAATTTTATCTGCAAATGCTTTTGCCACCCCAGATGCAATGGTACCAACACCTGTTTTCGAAACTAATTTTACCGCGATATCTGCATCTTTATTCGCATTTTTCAAATCATGTATCAGTTGCGCTAAATCTTCTATTGAATAAATATCATGATGTGGCGGTGGTGAAATCAGACCGATACCTGGCGTTGACCCTCTTGTCTTCGCAATCCACGGATATACCTTAGTACCAGGTAATTGACCACCTTCACCAGGCTTTGCACCTTGCGCAACTTTAATTTGAATTTCTTTGGCATGTTGTAAATAATCACTAGTTACACCAAAACGCCCAGAAGCAACTTGTTTAATCGCACTTACTTTGTTGCTTCCATCAACTTGTACTTCATAACGTTTTGCATCTTCGCCACCTTCACCACTATTACTCTTTCCACCTAATTGGTTCATGGCTTGTGCTAACGTTTCATGTGCTTCCGCTGAAATCGATCCATAACTCATCGCCCCTGTATTAAAGCGTTTGACAATGTCACTTACCGGTTCAACTTGGTCGATGTCAATCGGTGTACATGCTTTAAATTCAAGTAAATGTCTAATGTGATCTGTTCTATTTTTGTTCACCGCTTCAGAGTATGCTTTAAATTGCGCATAGTCATTTTCTTTACATGCGTGCTGCAATAAGAAAATAGATTCCGGATTAAAAGCATGATGTTGACCTTGTTGTCTCCATTGGAATGTACTACCTGATGCAAGATAATTATCATCACTTTGTTGACGTGCTTTATTTTCAGCATCAATTTGATCAATCGAAATACCAGATAACTTAGACTGTGTTCCAGTAAAATAACGATCAATCACATCATGAGACAAGCCAATCGCTTCAAATATTTGTGCACCTTGATAACTTTGCACTGTCGAAATTCCCATCTTAGCCATTACTTTAATGACACCTTCTGACAATACATCCGTATATGTCTTAACATTATCGACAACGGTGCCTTGTAACCCTTCTGTCAATGTCAGTTGTTCAACTGTACGTTGCGCTAGGTATGGCACAATTGCATTCGCGCCATATGCGAGTAAACAAGCAACATGATGCACTTCTCGTGTCTCACCAGATTTAGCGACTAAACTTGTAGACATACGTAAATCTGCTTTAATAAGTAATTGATGCACATGACTTATTGCGAGTAACATCGGCATTGCAAAGCCATTGCTATCAACTAATCCACTATCATCTAACACTAGAATTTGAGCGCCTTGCTTTACAGCATTCACTGCTTCTCGGCCTAATGCTTCTAACGCATCTTCCAAATCCCCTTCATATACCGTTGATAAATAAGTTAATTTAAAATGTTCCTGATCAATCGCTGCTAAGTGTGATTCATTCAATACTGGCCTTTTCAATTGAATACGATCTAAAACCGTTTCGTCAGGTGCTAGTAAGTTACCTTCGCCACCTAAATAAGAAAGTTCACTCGTTACGATTTTTTCACGATACGCATCAATTGGTGGATTCGTAACTTGTGCAAACAGCTGTTTAAAGTAATTAAATAGTGATTCTGGTCGCTCGTTCAACACTGCAATTGGCGCATCATATCCCATTGCACCGATAGGATCCTTCTTACCTTCTACAAGTTCCTGAATATACTTATGAATCTCTTCTTTCGTGTATGCAAATTGACGTTGTAATTTAAATAACGTCTCATCTTTCCATTGCGAATCTTGATATTGTATATTTTCAAAATCAAAGTCAACTTTATGGTTATCAATCCACGCTTTATATGGTAATTCTCCAGCAATCGCACCTTTTAAATCATTATTTTCAATGACTTTATTCTGTTTAAAATCAACAAGCAATAACTTTCCAGGATTCAATTGACCTTTAAAAGCAACATTACTTTCAGGTACGTCCACAACACCCACTTCAGATGAAAAGACAATAAAGTTATCTTTAGTAATCGTATAACGACCTGGACGTAATCCATTTCTATCTGTAAGCGCGCCAAGTTTGTCACCGTTACAGAACGAAATCATTGTAGGACCATCCCACGGTTCCATTAAATAACTATAAAATTCATAAAACGCACGTACATTTGCATCATTCGCTTCATTGTATAACCAAGGTTCAGGTATGAGTAACATCGCTGCCTTTTCAGGCTCCATGGCTAACGATAAGAACTCTAGCGCATTATCTACAATAGCAGAGTCACTACCATCCTCATCGACAATTTGAAACACTTTATGTTGATCCTCGCCAAATAATGTTTCGATTAATTTATGTTGGCGTGCTCGCATCCAGTTCACATTACCTTTTATCGTGTTAATCTCACCATTATGCATTAACATACGGTTAGGATGCGCCCTTTTCCAACTCGGGAATGTATTCGTACTAAATCTCGAATGCACTAACCCTAGCTTTGATTGATATAAATCATCCGATAAATCTGTATAGAGTTTTTTAATTTGGTCTGATCGTAACCAACCTTTATATACAATTGTTTTACGTGATAAGCTCGTAAAATACAATTCTAAATCGCACTGAGTCGAATAGAACTCTAATTGTTTTCTCGCTAAAAATAAACGCTTTTCAACATCTTCAATGTCCCTAATATCAATAAACACTTGTTGAATGACTGGCATCGTATCTGCTACATGTTTAGCAATGGCATCTTTATTAACTGGTACATTACGATAACCAAGAATTGATAACCCTTCGCCTTCAAAATATTTTTTAAAAACTGCTTCATGTTCAGAACCTAAAACGCGTTCTTTGGAAAAAAATAACCCCACGGCATATTCACCTTCACCTGGGATATCAAAGTCCGTTACATGTTGTTTGAAAAATGCAAAAGGTATTTCAGTCATAATACCTGCGCCATCACCAGTGATGCCATCTGCGCCGACCCCGCCCCTGTGATCTAAGCGTCGCAACATTTCAAGCGATTTATCAATGATGTCGTGAGACCTTTTATTATCCATATTCGCATAAAAACCAATACCACACGCATCATGTTCCTCACGATAGTCATATAAGCCTTTAATTAATTTCTCATTGTGCATGATGCACACCCCTTTTTTTAGAATATTCTGATATTAGTTATTAATGATAATTACTATAATCTAAAAAATTTATCTGTTCAATATATAAAATAGAAGATATTCATCTAAAAAATAGAACATTTATCAATAATATTGCTATAATAGTTACAAAACACTCATTTTTGGAGGTGCCTATATCGCTATGGAAATTAAACAATTAAGATATTTTATCGAGGTCGCTAAAAGAGAACATATCTCCGAAACAGCACTTGAACTAAACATTGCTCAATCAGCGATAAGCCGTCAAATTACATTATTAGAACAAGAACTTAATGTGTCTTTATTTAAAAAGCAAGGACGCAATATTACGCTCACATCTGAAGGGAAATTATTATTTAATGAAGCTCTGCGTATTATTGAACATTTAGATAGCACGATTGAACAATTTCAAAGCCATGGATTAACTAAAAATAAAAGTATCTACATTGGCTATGATGAGAGTGACGCATCCCACATGTTACTACCACTTATCCAAACGTTTCATTTACAAAATGATACACATGTCATACCGAGCTTATTAGAACATGACACAATTATAAATAGCGTATTAAATGGGAATATAGACATTGGTTTCACGGAACTTACACCAGAAATACGTAAACACAAACAATTACATATGCTACCTTTATTCGAAGAGCACTATCATTTATATGCGCCTTCAGACGATCCAATTACGATGGCGACACACCCACCATTAATTCAGTTTGAGCATAGTCATATTTATTGCTTGGCACCATTTGCCGAAACTGTAAAAAAACAATTGCGCAAGATTACTAAATCAGATGTATACACAATCAGTAGCCAACCACTTGCGCAGTATCTCCTTCGTCAAAAAGAAGGTTATATCATTTCATCACAAAATATACATTTACCAGAATCTAAATCATGGATAGATATAAAATTAGATCATACTGAATTAAAAAGAACGATATGTGCTATTACAAAGGAGCCTTATACAAAGAGTGATATTGGTATCTTATTAACACTTATTCAGCAATTAATGACTAAAACGTCTACATTCCATTAAGTAATTCGACTTTATCAATGATGATTTTCGTTTTACACTTAGCAGTAATATCTTTGAAAATAAAAAATTAAGGGCGTATAATCACCATATTAATTCATTCATAGAATTGGGGTTTTGTTTTTGAAATATAGAAATTTATTTACAAAGCCATTTAATATAATTTTAGGTTTGTTCTGCATCGCATTCATTGGTGCTATTTTATTTACATTCAATAATGAGAACTTTTACAACAAACCAATTGGTCAAATTATAGATGTCAAACATGTTTCTTCGACACCTACAAAAGATGCACAAAATAATCGTGATATTAAATATAAAAATCAATTAAAAGTCAAAATATTAAATGGTCAATTTGCTGGAGAAACGACGACGATTAATCATCAGTACGTCAAATCGCAAGCAGATTCTGAGGCATTTCGCACACACGAAAAAGTATTATTACATATTTCTAACAAGCCGAGTGATGCTTATATTATAGAAAAGAAGCGTGATACCTTAACGGTTATCATCACTGGTTTGTTCTTATTAACTGTATTATTGGTTGGTCGCAAAGTCGGACTGCAATCGATTTTATCGTTAATCTTGAATTCTATTGCCATATTAATCGCAATTTACATTCATATTCAACATAGCAATATTAATTTATTCTTACTCATGACCATTGCCATGATCTGTTCAACAATACTCACTTTATTGCTCGTTACAGGCTGGCATATGCGTACACTCATTACCATAGCCAGTACAATTATCGGAACTTTTTTGAGTATAGGTTTAACAGAATTAATCATATATATGACAGATGGTAAAGGCATTAAATATGAAACGATGAACTTTTTATCATTACCACCGAAAGATATCTTCCTAGCCTCAGTGTTAATAGGTTCACTTGGCGCTATTATGGATGTTGCAATTACAATTGCTAGTGGTATGCATGAAATTTTACAGCGTACGCCACACATTTCAATGAGGAGATGGGCGCTTGCTGGGCGAAACATCGGCCAAGATATTATGGGAACAATGACTAACATCTTATTATTCTCATATTTATCCGGTGCACTACCTATGTTTTTAATCTTTTTAAAAAATGCAAATACTGTGACTTATACTATTTCGATGAATTGGTCGTTAGAAATTGCGCGCGCACTAACAGGCGGTATAGGTATCGTACTTACAATTCCTATCACAATATTGTTTATGGAAGTATTTGAAACATTAAGGAGGGCGAAACAATGAATGCTGTATTTATATTGGCGTTATTGCTCCTCTTTCTGATGATAATTTTCGGAGGTAAAAAGGGATTCATCTCTTATTTAACCCTATTTTTAAATTTCGCTATTTTAATTATTAGTATTGTATTGATTATTTTTGGCGTACCGATTTATGTCGTCACATTCTTTTTCTGCATTATTATTGGCGCTTGTAATTTATTCGTACTCAATAGTTACAATGTTAAAACACAAGCTGCATTTATCAGCACTATCGTTACAACAATATTGTTGATTACACTCATTTATTTATCTGTCTACTTCGGTCATCTACAAGGCTTTTCAACCGAACAACAAGATGAAACATATGTGTATTCAATGAATATTGGCATTGATATGGTTCAATTTATGGTGTTCACTATTATTCTTGCTGTTATTGCAGCTGTGATAGATTTAACGATTACCATTAGTTCACCCATTTATGAATTGCATCAAGTAAATCCAACACTTACGCAATACGAATTATTCCAATCTGGCATGCGTGTTGGTAGAGAAATTTTAGCGACATCTGCGAACACGATTTACCTTGCCTTTTTTGGTGGCCAACTTGCTTTATTTATTTGGTTTTTCAAACTTAAATATTCATTTGGTCATATTATAAACTCGAAAATATTTGCCCAAGAATTTATTTCTATTATTTTAGGCGGTATTGCCGTTGCAATCAGTATTCCGATTACGGCTTGGATTACGGCATTTTTAATAAAAAGACCATCTCGACAGCGCAAAAATGATGAGTCTATCAATTAATCGCAACTAGCAATATAACTTAAGTTAAGCGACCTGTGGATATATGTCAATTGTTCACTAGGTCGCTTTTTACTATATTAAATTGTCCGGTGATCTATAACAAAAAGCACCTTTATTCATCATTAATTGTTGTGGTCGACGATGAGTAAAGATGCTTTTAAATTTAATTTATTTTATAGTTAACGCCATAATATGAACAGGTCTTCCGATGAACATACTATCTCCCATATATTGATATCCTTGTTGGCGATAAAGTGCCATGGCATGTGGATTGTCAGTATTAACCGTTAACACAATCTCATTAATATCCTGAAATGTTGAAGTGATAAATGACGCCAATTTTTCCATTACCACTTTACCTATTCCTCTATTACGATAACGTTGATCAACACTAAATGACCTGAAAAATACTGCATCTTGGTTATCGCTAAATGGTGCGACCCCTTTTCCACGATGTAATGTAAAAAAGGCCACACATTGCCTGCCATCCATTACAACGATGGGATACCTTTCATTATCAGACATTGCAGCTGTAATATTTTCCTCTGGCGTTTTAACAAACTTCAAATCACTTTCACTTAATTGAAAAGCTTCTAACATCGAATAATCTTGTGGGACATAATGTCGTAACATGATGGTGTCATTATTTGTCATGTTTACCACCATACGTTTCAATCCAAACTTTGACAGCAGGCGCAATCAACGCATCATTATCTTTATCAATCCAGCGTATATCCGTAATTTCATTATTGATAGTTACGTTTTCCCAATCGATTTTGGTTAATGCGCGAAATCCATTTAACTCAGTTAACATATCCTGTTGTGGATATGCAGGACCTACAATTGTCCCGATATATTCAATTTCATCCATTGTTAATGTTAAATTTAATTCTTCTTTTACTTCTCTTAACAGCGCTTGTACTCGTGATTCCCCTTCTTCTATTTTACCACCTGGGAAATAATACTTTTCGCGATTCCTTACTTGAACAAGTAATATTTTATCAGCTGTTTCTTCAACTAAACAGACACATTTAATCATCTTTGACACCCCAACTTTGTGAAATCAATTTTTCAAATTATACTGTACAATTATGTTATCATATATGAGTAGTTATAGCGCAAAACGTTAGCAATTCAGCGCACCCAATTTTTCATATAAACAGAAGATACTAGGGGGAATTATTATTATGGCAAAACGTTCCAAATCACAACGTTTATCAAGTTTACTAAATGTCGCAGGTTTCATAGTCGACGGCTACAATGGCTATAAATATCATGCTAAAAATAAAAAATTAGTATATCTTTCATTAGGTTTAAGCACTGTAGGAACCGTGTTAGACTTTTACATTTCAATTAAGTCACCACGTAAGTTCAAAAAAGCAGTGGCAGTTGTTACTTTAATAACAAACGGTGCTAGATTATTTACAAGCATTCGCAAAGTAAAGCATGAATACTAATTCAGAAAAGGATTGGTCGAACATAGAACATGAAGTTCATTCGACCAATCCTTTTTCTTATACAAAAATTCCTATTACAACAATCACGACTTTGATAGCCCCGCCATAAAGTTTAGGATTCAATCCAACTTTTCAGCTTGTGAAATGTAATAGGAATTCATTATATATTTATATACGTAAGACTTTAGTGAATATATCTATAATTATTTACTTGGTAAGCTGGTACCGTTCTGTAAGTTAAAATACCTGGTGCAGCTGAATAGTTCATTTCTGAAACTAAAATACTACCATCGTTATTTACACGTTCTACAAACATAACATGACCATAGTAACCTACATCTGTTTGAGCGATAGAACCTACAGTAGGTCTATTGTCGATAGTGTAACCATCTGCTGCCGCTGCGTTATCCCAGTTATTAGCATTCCACCAATAAGTACTAATACCTTTACCAATTTCAGCACGACGATTAAATACATGATATGTACATTGACCCCATGTATATAAGTTTTGGTGACTGAATACTGGTGTATTGTAACCTCTATTTGTCGTTGTTGCAGATCCTGAGTTCGTAGATGCATTACCAGTTACTTTCAATTTTTGACCCGGATAAATAAAGAAATTATTTAAGCCATTTAAGCTCATAATTTTTTGATAAGTTGTACCATATTTTGATGCGATTAATGACAATGAGTCACCTGCTTGTACTGTGTAGTATGATCCACCGCCTGAGTTCGTTGATGGACGGCTACTATTGCTCGCAGCGTTACTTGAGCTAGCAGTACCTGATACTTTTAATTTTTGACCTGGATAAATAAAGAAATTATTTAAACCATTAAGTCGCATAATGTTTTGGTAAGTTGTACCATATTTTGATGCGATTAATGATAATGAGTCGCCTGCTTGTACTGTGTAGTATGATCCGCCACCTGAGTTCGTTGATGGACGGCTACTATTACTCGTAGAATTACTTGAGCCAGATACTTTTAGTACTTGGTTTGGGAAAATTAGATTAGATGTTAAATTGTTTAATGACTTTAATTTAGCAATCGAAATCCCATACTTATTTGAAATTGCCCACACTGATTCACCCGGTTTTACTGTGTGAGTTGTAGCCGCATTTGCTTGAGTTGCCGCAACAGCGCTAATCGCGCTTGTCCCAATAATAGCTGCAATTACTTTTTTTTGCACTTTAAAATCCTCCTCTTGCTTAACTTTCCTAACATTCTTTTATCCGAATTTATGAATACTACATCATTATACGATTTTATTATGTATAATAGGTTGATGTTTGATGACATTATGATTACAAAAAAATCATATACTGTATCATCAAATTTTATAATTACCCCTTAAAATTATTACAACTTATTAGATTTTACAATATCTAAATTATTACAATTTCATAATATTTCACTATAAAATGATTACAATCCCTTTCTCTATTGGAAATAATTTTATTCTCCAACAATAACGCCCTACAAACATAAGCATGAACTTTGCTTGTAGGACGCAATATAATTTATTTTGCTAATGACGTTTCTATTGCCTTAATCTCATCTTTAGATAAATTAACAGGTTTCTCTCCATCTTTGACATCTTCCTGCAACGCTTTTTGAGCTTCTTTTGAATGATACAATTCTACGATTTTAGCATATGTTTTGTTATCCAAGTCTTTGTCATTAACTGCAACAATATTAATATATGGCTTTACAGCATCTGAATTTGATTTTTCTAAAAATATCGGATCATTTTTAGGGTCTTTCCCCGCTTTAGTTGCTACACCGTTATTAATAACTGCAATATCGACATCAGATAAAGCACGCGCAGTTTGCTGTGCATCTACTGCAGTAATTTTTAAATGTTTTGGATTTGACGTTATATCTTTCACCGTGCCTGCCAAACCGAAATCTTTTTTCAGTTTTATTAAACCAGCTGCTTCTAATAGTTTAAGAGCACGTGCTTGGTTTGATACATCATTTGGAATGACAACTTTAGCACCATCTTTAACCTTTTTGATATCTTTAATTTTATCTGAGTAAATGCCCAACGGTGCTAAAACTGTTGTACTTAATGCTGAAATCTTTGTTCCTTTATGTGCCTTCTTATACTGATCTAAAAATGCAAAATGTTGGAATGCATTCATATCAATATCACCATCGTTTAATGCTTTATTCGGTAAATTGTAATCGGAAAAGTGCTTAATCTCCACATCAATATCATCTTTTTTAGCTAATTCTTTAACCTTCTCCCAAGCCTTAGTGTCATTTGATGCGACACCAATTGTTACTTTTTTATCATTGTTACTACCACACGCTGCTAATAATACAAGTGCTACGATAACTAACCCAATCAATCTTTTCATTCTATCAATTCCTTTCAAAATCTTCACTATATATCATTAATGTCTACGTATGAATCTAGCTAGGACATTCCCTAGCGTTTGAATCACTTGGACAATAATGACTAATACAATAACGGTAATAATAATGACCGTCGTATCAAATCTTTGATAACCATACACTAAAGCTAAGTCTCCTATACCACCACCGCCAACAGCTCCTGCCATCGCCGTACTTCCAATAAGTCCAATAATCGCAGTGGTAATTGCTAATACTAATGAACCTAACGCTTCAGGAATTAAAAAATATCTAATGATTTGTAGTGGTGAAGCGCCCATCGCTTTCGCCGCTTCAATAATCCCCTCGTCTACTTCCAATAATGAGTTTTCAACAAGTCTTGCAATGTAAGGTGCCACATATACTGTTAAAGGCACGATGGCAGCAGTCGTACCAATTGAAGTACCTACTACTAATTTTGTGAATGGCACAATCGCAATTAACAAAATAATAAATGGTAGTGACCTTAAAATATTGATTAAAGGATTTAAAACTTGATGTATCACTATATTGGGCCATATGCCTTGTTTTCGAGTAATTACCAATAAGACACCTAATGGAATACCAATCACTGCTCCTAAAAATAAAGCAATAGATACCATATATAACGTTTCGTACAATGCTTGTAATAACTGTGCACTGTCTAAATCAGAACCAAACATATGTTAATGCACCTCCTCAAATTGAATATTTTTCTCTTTGAAATATTGATTTATTGCCGTGTCATCAAATTGTTGATCTATATTAAATCGAAGCCACATATAACATACGGTGTTACCTTGTATTTCTGACATAGATGAAAATAAAATTTTAACCTCTCTGCCACAAATTTGAATCAAGTCATTTATAATCGGTTGTGTCACCTGAGTTTCCTCGACGAAGATTTTATAATCTTTAAAATCGCCAACTTGTTCGTCATTCAATCGACGAATCAATGATGTACTTGGCTCAGTCTGTATAACTGTAGACACAAAATTTTGAGCAATCGTCGTTTTAGGATGACTAAACACCTCTTTAACAGTTCCTGTTTCAACCACTTGCCCCTTTTCCATTACAGCAACACGATTACAAATGTCTTTAATAACGCGCATTTCATGTGTAATCATCATAATTGTAATGCCAAAGGTTTGATTGACATTCTTTAATAACGTCAATATCGAAGCAGTCGTTGCTGGATCCAATGCGCTTGTTGCTTCATCGCATAGGAGTATTTTCGGATTAGTAACAAGCGCTCTTGCAATAGCCACCCTTTGCTTCTGCCCACCAGATAATTCATCAGGAAATTGGTCTTTTTTATCACTCAATCCTACAAATTCAAGCATTTCTGTTACTCGTTGCTTAATTTCTGTTTTGCTTTTCTTACTTAAAATGAGTGGCATTGCTACATTTTTAAATACCGTAGCTGAATTTAATAAATTGAAATGCTGAAATATCATACCGATATCTTTCTTAATATCCCTCATCATTTTATCGCTATAATTCGTAATATCATGTCCATCTACAATCACTTGTCCATTCGAGGCAGCTTCAAGATGATTCACGAGTCTTACCAACGTACTTTTTCCTGCACCACTATATCCAATCACACCAAAAATATCATTGCGATTGACCGTAAATGATACGTCCTTCAAAGCATCTATTGTTTGCTTTTTCTTATGAAATGATTTACTAACTTGTCGAAACTCAATCATGCAAAGCCCCCTCCTACAAATTCTTATTAATCCACTAGGAATAAGAGCATTATATGTAAAATTGCATATATCGTCAATACAATTTGCCGAATTTTCTAAAAAATTAAAAAATAAGTAATTCATGAGACAATGACGAATTGTGAGACTACTATGACATTTATCGAATTAAATGAATAAAAATGTCTAACAATCCTCCACAACGCAATTACTAAATATTAACATCGCACAAAAAAGCACTAGCATTTTCAAAATCAATTTAAGTTGAACTCAAAATTTATGCTAGTGCTGCTATTATTTATAACGTATCTAGTGCTTGTTTTAAATCATCGACTAAATCTTCAGTATCTTCAATACCTACAGAAATTCTTACAAGTCCGTCTGTAATACCTTCTTTAGCTCGAATATCTGCTGGAATGGATGCATGTGTCATCAATGCAGGTACTGAAATTAAACTTTCCACTGCACCTAAACTTTCAGCTAATGTGTAATACGATGTTGCTTTAATCAATTGTTTGGCACTTTCTGTATTTTTCACTTCAAATGCAATCACACCTGTATGGCCATCCGCTTGAGCCATATGGACATCATGATTTAAATGACTTTCAATACTTGGATGGAACACTTGTTGCACAGCTGGATGTGCTTGTAACATTTTAATAATTTCAATAACACTGCGATTAATTTGTTCCATACGTAAACCTAATGTTTTAATACCCCTCACAAGTAAATAGCTATCTTGAGGTCCTAAAATGCCACCTGTTGAATTTGAAATAAATGCTAAACGTTCTGCAAGCTTGTCATCCGATGTTGCAACTAAACCAGCAACGACATCACTATGTCCACCTAAATATTTCGTTGCAGAATGCAAGACAATATCGATGCCTAAATCTAATGGATTCTGATAATAAGGTGTCATAAATGTGTTATCAACGACTGAAATCAAACCGTGTTCTTTCGCAATTTCAGCAGACTTTTTAATGTCAGTAACACGTAATAATGGATTAGAAGGTGTTTCAATAAACAACATCTTTGTTGTTGGGCGTATCGCTTGTACAATTGAATCTGTATGAGTTGTATCTACAAAATCCACTTCAATGCCAAATCGTGTAAATACTTTTGTCAATGCGCGATAAGTACCGCCGTATACATCTGAATTTAAAATAATATGATCACCTTTGTCCAACAGCATAACAACTGCACTGATTGCTGCAACACCTGAACTAAATGCAAAGCCATGTTGGCCATTTTCTAATGCCGCAATAACGCTTTCTACAGAACTTCTTGTTGGATTCGCAGTACGAGAATATTCATATCCTTGACGTAAATCACCAATATCATCTTGTAAATATGTACTTGTTTGATAAATTGGTGTAGTAACTGCACCTGTATAGTCGTCCGTTGTGTGTCCACCGTGAATTAATTTAGTTTTCTTATTCATAATCATTCTCCTCATAATTAAATATTTGCTTAGACATATATCGATCGCTACCATCTGGAAATACGACAACAATCGTACCTTCAGTTAGTTGCGCTTTTAAATTCAATGCACCTTGTAATGCTGCACCTGAAGAACTGCCTACTAACAACCCTTCATTTATAGCCAAACTTTTGACATTTCGAAAGGCATCTTGATCTTTAATCGTAAATATCCCATCTACAAGACGTCTCTCTAAAAATATCGGCCATTTCTCAGAACCGATACCTTCAGTGTCATGTGCATGAGCTGGCCCTCCATTTAACACGGACCCTTCTGGCTCAACGGCAAAACATTGCACGTGATGTTGCTTTAAATAACGTGCGGTACCTGTAAATGTACCGCCAGAGCCAATACCAGCCACAAAATAATCAATTTGCTGTAATGCTGAAGTCAATTCGGGTCCCAATGTATGAAAATATGTATCCGGATTATGTTCGGATTCAAATTGATTCATATAAACGGCACCATATTTTTCAGCATAGGAACGTGCAGCTAATTGTGCCCCGTGCATACCTTCAGACTGACTCGTCCTTGAAACATCTGCACCAAGCGCTATCATAATATTAATCTTTTCTTCTGAAAAACCATACGGCGCAAAGATCTTACATTTCAAATGATGTCTATTCGCTGCAATAGCTAACCCTATGCCTGTATTACCAGCAGTCGCTTCAACAATAGTTTGACCTGCACGCACACGCCCTTCTTGAATTGCCTTCTCTACTAAATATTTCCCGAGTCTGTCTTTAACACTGCCTCCAGGATTCCATTGTTCAAGCTTGGCATAAATTTTAACTTTATCATCACTATAATGTTCTAACAGTACTAATGGTGTATTGCCAATTAAATCATAAGTAATCATAGATGCACCCTCATCTGACATGCCGATCAAATGAATGAAACCTTTCTTCATGTCTCAATTTTAATTCTTACTTTTCAGATAAGAATTAAAAACGACATTTTGTTATTTTGCAATTATCTAAGTTTCGATTAATTCAGAACCAGTACTAAATTTTCAATTCCAAACAAAAAAACACCTGAGCAACACAAATACTTGTGTGTCAGATGCTTCTATATATTAACTAAATAATTGCACGATAAAGACTAAAATAATAACGGCAGGCATCGCATACTTAATTAAGTAATACCAACCACTGAATAATCTAAATCGATCTTTACCAAAATATTGTTGTAATAATTTTTTATCTAATAATTGTCCTACGACAAGCGTAGTACCTAATGCGCCTAATGGCATCAATACATTCGAAACGATGAAATCCATATTATCAAAAATCGTTCCCGCACCGAATCTTACATCTTTTAAGATACCAAAAGATAAGGTTGCTGGAATACTAATGATAAATACTAAAATACTACCAATCACTGCGACTTTTTTACGTTTTGTATTGTCATTCTTCGTGAAGTTAGAAACATTTAATTCTAATAAAGAAATAGATGACGTTAAAGCCGCAAATAAGAACAGCACTAAGAATCCCAAATAGAATAATGTGCCTAGATGCATTTGACTAAAGACCATTGGTAGTACTTTAAATAATAATCCAGGCCCTTCTTGTGGTTCATAGCCAAAACTATGTAACGCCGGAAATATAGCTAGACCTGCCAATACAGATACAAAGATATTCATAACAACGATAGAAATAGCTGATGACTTAATCGTCATGTCTTTAGAGGCATAACTCGCATAAGTAATCATACCTGTAGTTCCTAATGATAACGTAAAGAATGATTGGCCTAGCGCAAACAAGATACCGTCAGCAGTAATCTCTGATACTCTTGGTTGTAAAATAAATTTCACACCTTCTAAGGCACCATCTAATGTTAAAGACTTAATCACAATGATGATTAAAAAGACAAACAGCAATGGCATCATAACTTTTGATGCCTTTTCTAATCCTTTTTCAACACCTAACATGACAATAATCATCGTAGCGAATATGAATATACCTTGCCCTAGAACGGTTAACCAAGGATTTGATATTACCGCTTCAAAATTCATTTCTTGGAGATGATTGATGCGTTGAAATATAACTAATTGCCATAAAACTTGTCCGATGTAAATGACAATCCAACCACCGATAACACTATAGAAGCCAAATAAAATAAACACTGCCAAATTACCGTTCCAGCCAATGATATTGAGCCATTTTTTACCAGTTAATTTACTATATATTTGTGTTGTATATGTCCGTCCCATTTTCCCAACAGTGAATTCCATAATGAGTAATGGCAACCCAACAAAAATGGTGAATATTAAGAACATAGCTAGAAAGGCACCGCCGCCATAAATCCCTGCCATATATGGGAATTTCCACATGGCACCAAGACCGATTGCAGAACCCGCACTAGCTAAAATAAATCCAGTTGATGACTTCCATTGTGATTGTTGTCTTTTCATCATTCACATCTCCTTTAAAGCGTTAAAGCGTCTACGTGTTTAAGTAACACTCTAACATGTATGTAAATAACATGCAATACACCTGCATCAAAATTGTTTCATTAATACGGTAGCGCCTGTATTTATCATAATATAGTCAACTCTTGTAATGTGTTGTCATTACGCTACATTAAAATTTCTGGTTCAACGCTGTATACGTGCGCCAACATCTCACCACATACAACACCATCTATATCCCCAACATCTCGCCACATAACAACTTCAGGTGCAATGCCCATAAAATTTCCACGACATTACAATACAAATCAACTTCTGGTATAACTCCATAATATTTCCACGACATTACAATACAAATCAACTTCTGGTATAACTCCATAATATTTCCACGACATCACACTACAAATTAACTTTAGCTAAGTTCCCTATACTATCACGCCACAAAAAACACTCAAATGACAAATATAATAACATCGTCACTCAAGTGTTAATTTTTAAAATCTTCAATTATGTTAAAGCATTGAAAAAGCGAATAACATTTTCTTCTAAAATATCTCTGCCTTCTCCATGCGTCATTAAATGATGCGAATCCTTCAGACCATTTAATTCTTTGTCTACTGATCCTAAATGTTCATAAATAAAATGTGCACTTGTTTCATAGGATGGCGCATCTTTACCACCAAATAATATATTAGCTGGCATTTTAATAACATTTAAATTTGTCATGATATCATCAATAAAATGTTGAAACTTCGTAATTTCACCTTCATAATCATCAATTGCTGCTAATTGCGCACTCGATGCTTGCTGATCTAAATTTAAAATATCCGACATGCGTTGACTATAATAAACTAAATGTTCTATTAAACCATCGTCACTCTTTTCCTTTGGTGCTGACATGACAGCGATACGTTTCAAAGGATAGTGTTGCGCCAATTTTAATGTCATTAATCCACCTAAAGACACACCAGTTGCACTGATAGATTCATAACCTTCATTGACTAAAAATTGGTAAGCTTTCTCAACTTCTTCCCACCAATCATCTACATTATATGTCATGAAATCTTTCAACAATAAACCATGACCTGGATAATTCGGTGCATAACAACTGAATCCTTGTGCATTTAACTCAGCTGCAAGATGCTTCACATCCCGATTTGTACCTGTAAATGAATGTAATAATAATATCGCATGTCCATTTGTACCTTTTAAATAAGATGGACTCGGTGTTTTAATTCTCATTTTTCTATATACCTCCACTATGTCTAAAGATGTTTGCTAAACGCGTTGTCGTCGATGATTAATAAAGTATGGGTATACCATTAAGAATAACGCTACCCAAATGATTGCTAGTGACGTGCCGCCAATGACATCTGAAAAGTAATGCGCATGAAAATAAAGGCGACAAAATAATATGCTAAGCCATAATATTCCCATAACTAGCGCACTCAACACTTTTGTTATTGTCTTAGCAGCAAGTGAAATAATTATGATCATTAAGGCGAAATATAATAATGTGCTGGCGTTGGAATGTCCACTTGGAAATGAAAAGCCTGTATCAACGGCTAAATGATTATATGGTCTTGGACGTAATACAGTATCTTTAATTAATTTGTTCATGATGACACCTGAAACCAAATATGTCACAAACCAAACCGCTAAATGCCTCTGTTTAATAAACAGTATGATTGTGACGATAATGGAAATCAACACGACACCTTTGACATCTCCAATTTCCGCACTAAACGTCATATAGTAATTAAACAAATTGTTAACATACTGACGTTGTGGCTCACCGAAATAATCTGTAAACCATGTTAATGATCCCATATCTATATTTTTAAGCCATTCTTGATTTGTCACTACACTGTAAAACATACCTATAAATACAATCAGCGCGATTAAAAATAAAGGCACTGTCATTTTCGGTGATGTTAATTTTTTATCTATCATCTTACAATCTCCTCGTATCATCATTTTCATTTTACAAATGTTATCCATAATATCAATGTGCCACAAATTTCACTTTACCGACAATATCAAAATTATAAAGTTCATATTGTTATGTATATTGCAAATAAAACATTGTATAATTGAAATAACAATATTTTGCTATTTTCAATTTAGTACGATCTATATTTATTATACAGAGGGGGTAAGGCGTATCAATAGAGTTATTTTTGTCTATATAGCGTTAATCATTACATTAGTTAGATTCTTTACCCCTATTCATCCATCGTTTTCAAATTTGATTTACTGGATATTTGTATTATATTTTATTCCTATTATACTATGCGTTATCGGTTTCAAGGCCGAAAAACTTATTGCAACAATGGTCATTATACCTAATTTTTTAGGAATACTTTATCGATTATATGCCTACGTCACACATATACTCTTTATGTAAAAGGATAGTAGGCATGTCTCGCAACAAATATGCTTGCGTCGACTTGTCACCATTCGCAAATTTTATGACATACGCCTTTCACGGGCTATATTCAGACCCACGCATTCATCCACGTAATAAACACATCATATAATAGAAAAACAGCACACCCAAATATATGGCGTTGCGCTGTTTAACCAAACATACTTCTATAGCTTTAATAAGCCAGCAGAAGCATACCTAACCTTCTTAAATATGCTTTTCCAAATTATCCTCAAGTTTGAATACGATAATACGTTCACCTGTAACTGTACTTAAATCACTATGGAAGCTCATCACTTTGATACCTGTAATTTTAAAAATGATATCATTCAAATCTTGCTCACCGGATTCAACTAATTCAGAACGTGTTCGTTTAATATTTAATAATCCTTCATTCGTACTACATACACGATATTCTGCTGGCGTTAAGATACCTTGTAAACTAATAATCACCATATCTCTTAAAATGTCTGATTTAACTGACAAGGAACCTCTGCCAAGGAAATCTTTTTCCCATTGCGTAATGGCTTTACTGATTTCAGCTTCGATTTCACCTTTCGTTCTTTTCATATCACTAACTCCAATAATATTAAAATTGATTACTTCATCTTTGTATCGTTATCACGACATCAACTATTACATTAAGTTTATCATTTTTAGTATATTTTAAGAAGCTAGAACATTGTAGATATGATGATATATTAGTTACTTAGCATCGCAACATTTCATCGTTAAATCCAACTTTTAAAACGCCCTTCCTCATTAACGCTCATTAAACGCAGCCAATGATTAGACACCTTCCTAGCGAAATGCTCATTATTCGCGAGTAGTCTAGCTACAACATAGTCGGGTGCCTGAATAACGACAAGCAAACGAATTGGCGAATGATACATCGTTCGATCAGCAGCCATAACAGATTGCCATGATAAGCCATACATCAGATCACTCGCATTACCTTGCATGACACCAACACCTGACGTGACGGTTTGTGTCGCTTTATTCCCACTTCCGTAAAAATGCGGCGCAACTGTCGACGCATAATATTGTAAATTAATCCATTGTGCCACAAGTGCCGGACCAGAAATGATGGTATTTAATAATGTGCCATCTTTATCTTTACGCCAATCATAATTGTGTAAAAATGTCCGCCCTTCTAAATCAATGCCTTTTGTTAATTGGCGTCGTCCAATTATAAATGATGCATTTTTAGCCAAGCCCCATTCTGGACGTACCTCACTCCAATCACTTGCAAACCGCTGTGCTTCTTCCACTGGATGATTCACACGACCAATCGTTGGCAGTTTGTCCAAACGTTCGCGATTCGCTTGTTCAGAAATCATCGGCATCGCGTCATTCAATGATTCATATGCATCTAGAGCTAAAGCTGATAATGTGTCTGGCACATATACCCATGCCAACGTATCAGTAGACGTATGATGTTCTGCTGCCGCAAAAACAGTTGTCTCTGGAATATACACACCTGATTGTTTTAATCCTTGTCTGACATTTGGACGATTACATATCATCGCTAATAACTTAGCATTAAAACCGCTTGATGCGCCACCACAAGCCCCACATTCAAGTGATGCATGATGTGGATTATTGTGAGAATGACTAGCATGACCTGCTAACACAACGAACGGCGCAAATGCTTCGGTTAAATCCATCAATTTCAACGCTTGTAACGCGAAATCAATTTGCTCTTGCTCAGTAAATCCAACAGGTAAGTCTGATGTTCGGTCAAACTCACGATCAATCGTTAACTTTGTTTCAGGCTTTTTCAACCATTTTTGTTTTATTTTTTGTAAAGACGCGCGACTTTTTCTAGGCATAATCGAATTGACAATGGTACTCAAACTTAAAAATGGCCCACTTAATTCAGGCAATAACAGACTAGGCATAACATTATTTTTCATCAATTTAAATGTGTAAAACATCGATGACATTGTCTGTTGCTGTTGTCGATAAACATTCATATCGTAGCGGTCTGCAAATTCTTTAATGCGATATGCCGGCGGTACCATGACAGGTAATGAATCATGTTTGAATTGTTCGTCTACGGCATCTTTTTGAATAGGTAATCCAAAGAAACCTGCAATACCAATCGTTTCAAAGGGACCTGCTGCTTCGATATGTCTACGAAATGGTTCTGAACGAACATCTATACAAAATGCAATTTGCACTTTCGTTGATGTGCCCACCTGATTTAGCTCGCTATTATTTTCATCAACTGCTTGTGTATCATTTAACGATACTGAATGTAACTGATTAGCGTTGTCATTTTCCGAAACATTTACTTGATTTGCATCTAATGCGCCCGCCACACTTTCATGACCTGCTTTAATTTTTTGTTTTAACTGAGATTCGTATGTCATTTCCCAGGCAATTAGCCATAAATTTTTAAATACATTTTTATTCATAGTTGCTGCAAAATGAATAAACGTTTGAATTTCATTGACGTCATGTTGTAGTAATACATCGCTAGGCATATCACTGTAGTAACACCATGATGCAACAGTTTGCTTAAACCAATTTTCCGATCTACTTTCACAGTCTTTAGTGACTGACTTAAACTCATCACCAACTAGCAATTGTTCGACAACTAACCGAATTGCCAAATAATCCGTTAACAAATGTTGTTCAAAGTGATGCTGTTGTGAACGGTAATACAACATACCTGCCCAACCCGGTAACGCCAAAAGATGTCCTTCAACATAAGCTTGGTAGTCTTCCTGATCTATTGAAAAATAAGTTAATACTGACTCTATCGTCATTTCAGGATCATTGGGTAAGCCTTTAATCACTTGGCGCTGTGCTTTAGTAAAACTATGGTCATGTTGCGCTAAATGCAACCATGCATGGTAAAAACTTTGCTCACGCTTCGGCATTGTCCAACTCGATAGAAATTGATCGATATAAAGTTTCGTCCATTTAATCATTTGACGATTCACTTGTTCGCTAAGTGGCTCACCTTGTTCATCTATTATTGCATCACTCATCGGACGTACATCATAGTGATGATATGATTCAGCCATATCACGTTTTGATTTTTCTAATAGTAGATCAGCAACAACATCAACATTTGAATGATTCATATATGATGCAGGTACGTCTTTTAATGTTTTAATGTTATCAATATAAAGATTGATGTAGTGTTGCGGGATATTGTAGTGATGTTCAAGTAACATATCAGTAACAAGTTGATTAAAGACACTTTCATCTAATTCACCACGTGCCACAGCACTTTCTATTAATGCTTTATTTGGGAAAATATCCACATCGCGAACGTCACGTAACCATTTTGCGACATCTTCAAACGTATCCGCTTCTAATCCTTCCCAGGGGTTACGTGCTGCAAAAATCGAAATCGGTGATAATGGTGTAATAACACGTTTCGCATTTTCAATGACTGAATTGATATTTAACTGTGTTGTCATACCTTTCACCTCCTATAAATACTTCTTCAAATAATTCGGATGACTTTCTATCGCTTTCGAGCGTGCTTCACCTAGATTAACTAACCACACGTACAATACCGCAAAAGTCTTAGAGTATCGATGACGCGCTACCCAGATACTTAATAAACTACCAAATATTAATATGACAACACTAATGATGACACTAATTGTAGGCGGTGTTGTCGCATATGTTGTTATATTTTGTAATACATCGTAAAAATAATTATGTGTGATGATGTAGATAAATGTCACAATTGAAATCAAAATCATGCCAACCAGACGTGCCATACGCCCTTTACTAAAGGCTACCATTTGATTCCAAGATACAAGTAATGACCATGCTAGAATGAGTGCACTTAACACTTCATATGCACTTCTGTCACTACTCATCCAAAACAGAAATGCCACGATAATAGCTAATACACGTCCCATGACAATCCAGCCATAAGCGTCTTTAGCAGATGCTTGTTTTGGAATATTGAATCGCTTCACGATAGAACCTGATTGTAAAAATAATGTTGCTTTAAAAATACCGTGCAATATTAAATGAATAATCGCTGCTGAATAGACACCTAGCGCACACTGAACTAACATAAAGCCCATTTGACTCATCGTAGAGCCGACTAACTGTCTTTTGTAATCCACTTGAACCAAGCTAATACCCGATCCTAACAATACAGAAATACTAGAAAGGATAAGTAATAATGATAACGCAAATCCATTATCAAATATCGGCGCAAAACGAGTTAGAATAACACCACCTGCATTCACAATTCCTGCATGCATAATTGCCGATACTGGCGTTGGTGCTGTTACAGATTCAATCAACCATCGATGAAATGGAAATTGTGCTGCTGGTATCATGACAGCTAATACAAGTAGTACATTCGTCAACAATGACCATGTCGAATTAGACATATGTTGAGGCACGCGCCACTCGCCAGTCGCAATATAAATAGTTACAATTGCTCCAACGAATGCAAGCCAACCACATAAAAATGTCATGCTTGATAATTTCGCAGACTCACGTGGCACTTTCCAAAAACGATTAACGTTCATCAGCAGTGTTAAACATAATAATGTCATACCCCAGCAGAGTGCCATCAGTCTTAAGTCTTCAGACATCCATGCTAAAGATGCAAACGACGTAATCGCAGTGAACAATGGAAAGTAATGTCTATAATGATGATCACCTAGTAAATATCGCATTGAAAACTTTTGAATAATAAAACCAAGCGCCATTACAAAGCCAGCTAATAACCAAGATAAACGATCTATTTTAAATGGACCTAAGACATGTTGACCATGAATACCGAAAAAGCCAATGACTGCAAATAATACTGGCATGACTAGTATGTATAAATGTAATTTAATATATCTCATTGGCATAACTGGTGCTAAAAACAACAAGCCACTTATCAATGCAATGATAAGCGCAATAACAAACAGTGAAAATAGCAATTGAAAACTTAACACTGCATAACCTCCTTATTTCTAATCTCTCGCATAATTGATTATGTATAAAAATAAAAACCTACAATAGTAGATTCTGTACATAATGGCAGAAAATTTACTATTGCAGGTTTCAGTTTAACTAGACACTGCATCACGGTACGTTGATATACCTTGTTGCATTGTTCTCTTTAAGCGTGCTCCCATGCACATATGTATATAAAATGTTACTTCTGTCTGTTCAATTCATCTTCATAAATATGCTTTGCCTAGACGAGACCTAACGTGTTATTCGTTTTAAACTTATAACATAAAATATAATTAAATTTCTGCTTCATGTCAAATTCATGAGCTTAACCTCTATTAAACCAATGATTGTAAAGATTTTGTAAATGCACCTGTACAGTTAGGCAGTATTTCCCGTCCTTTTAAAATAAAAAATTCGCAGTTATGATCATAACAATTCAAGTTAGGAAAAAAATCAATTACGCACAAGATAACTATGTACAATGAAGTTAACTCATAAGCAAAGGAGGTAATCTTAATGGGTATCATCGCTGGCATCATTAAAGTTATCAAAAGCTTAATCGAACAATTCACTGGTAAATAAGATTTCATAACAAACAAAGGAGGTCTTTCACATGGGTATCATTGCAGGAATCATTAAATTCATTAAAGGATTAATTGAGAAATTCACTGGTAAGTAAGTTATAAAAATCTCATAGATATGAACATCTTATTTGAAGGGGGCCATTCACATGGAATTCGTAGCAAAATTATTCAAATTCTTTAAAGATTTACTTGGTAAATTTTTAGGTAACAACTAATCTCAAACATTAACGATCAACAACTCATCACTATGTTAAATCAACATACAGGAGGACAAAACGATGGCTATTGTAGGTACTATCATTAAAATCATCAAAGCAATTATCGACATTTTCGCAAAATAATTTAAGCGAATTGAATACTTAAAATTCTCAGGCCACTATACCAATAGGGATGGTGGCTTTGCTTTGTGTTGATTTATTGATGTGAGGTAAGTCTTGTTAGTTTGTTGCAAATAATTGGTCTTGGTGTTTTTTGTATAGGATGTTCTTAGTGGGACGTACGGAATATTCGTGATCTTTGTAGTCTGACGCGTTATATTTTTGTGGCGTGTTTTATGTTTGATACACGAGGTCTGAGACATTCATGAATTGGCATGCGAAATCTTCATGATCTTCTTGATCTAGCACAAGATATATTGGCCACGTGCAGAATTGCGTTGCACGTTTAGACTGAAACACTCGTGTGACTGTAAGCGGTAATAGTACATTGATAGCTACATTTACTTCACTCATTTTTATGAACGTTAAACAATGATTGTACCTTCATTTGACAGTTGGTACGATGGTTTTATCATTTTCATCAACGCAAATATAAAAAGGACTAAGACACATACATGTCCTAGCCCTATGGATAAAATGCAAATTTCTGCTTTATCAAAGCTATCACACTTTAGATAGATTGAAAACAAAAAGATCCTAAGAACACCTTAACTTTTTATTAATTGTCATAAATTGCAAACAATTAAGCCACAATTCAAAAATGATTATACTTCATTCAACTTATCGTGCTGGTCTAATTTGCCATTGATATGGATCTTCAAATTGTTGCCAATCTGCATCAATTTCTTGCGCATTGACTAAGCATGCGTCGAGTTCTTTTGTTAATTTTTCTTCATCTAATTCTGTACCAATAATGACAAATTGTGTATGACGATCGCCATATTCTGGATCCCATTCAGCTGCGACATCTTGACGTTCTGCTAATATTTGTGTTTGTTGCGCTTCAGACATACTAGCCACCCAATATGTAACTGGATGAATATTGCAAGATGACCCTGCTTGAGATAATAAACATGCTACATGATTGTATTGTGCTAACCATACGATACCTTTTGATCGAACGACATTATTTGGCATGCTTTCTAACCAATCATTGAACCTTTTAGCATGGAAAGGTAGACGACGTTTATATACAAATGATGATATGCCATATTCTTCTGTTTCAGGCGTATGCGATGCATGACCACCAGACTCAAGTTCTTTGATCCATCCTGCTGACTCGCTCGCTTTTTCAAAATCAAAACGCTGCGTATTTAAGACTTCTTTTAAATCTACTTCAGAATTTGTTGTCTTAATAATTTTAGCAGTAGGTTGCAATGCGCTTAACACTTTTTCTAACTTTGCAAGTTCTTCTTCACTAATTAAATCAATTTTATTAATAATCAATACATCACAAAATTCAACTTGGTCAATTAATAAATCAGCAATCGAACGTTCATCTGTTTCATCAACGCTTTGATCACGATCCATCAATAAATCTTCTGAGTTGATGTCATGTACGAAGCGGTTAGCATCCACAACTGTAACCATTGTATCTAAAAGGCAAATCGCTGTAAGATCAATGCCAAGTTCATCATCAATATATGAGAAAGTTTGTGCAACAGGTACTGGCTCTGAAATCCCTGTTGACTCAATAACAATTTGATCGATGCCACCTTTTTTCACTAAACGCTCAACTTCTTTTAATAAATCGTCTCTAAGTGTACAACAGATACAACCATTAGAAAGTTCGACTAATTTTTCATCTGTACGCGATAGTCCCCCACCATCTGCGACAAGATCTTTATCGATATTTACTTCACTCATATCATTTACAATTACCGCGATACGTCGACCTTCTCGATTTTGTAAAATATGATTTAACAACGTTGTCTTCCCCGAGCCTAAATAACCACTTAATACCGTAACTGGAATTTTAGCCATATATATACCCTCACTTCAATTTATTTGTTTCGTTCATTTGCAAATAGGAATAATTCCGTTTTACATTATATAGGAGCATTTCATCTTTCGCAATCTTCGATAATAAAAAAATAGTATACTTAATTAAATTATTGAGCACTTTACTTTATAATGGAGACAAAGATATATCTCACTAAAGAGAATCGAGGTGTATAAACATGTTATTTGTCATTTTAGTTTTATATATCATTGGCATTGCATTTATTCTACTAAGTGTTTTTGGTTCTAAGACGGAAGGTTTATCTACGAAACATACTTTATATACAATTGGTAGTGCCATTATAACGATTGCTATTTTCATTTCAATTGGCTATGCCATTCAATACTTAACTGCAGCGCTTTATGGTTTATAAGGTGAAGATGATTTATGGCGGGTAGTTCCAGAGAGGTTAACTTGCGTTGATTTTGATAAAGTGATCATAGCTTTTGGTACTTGAGGATTTTGTTGTTGCTGTTTGGAATTTGGATATGTTTAATGCGGGACAGTAATTTAAGTTGTGTTTTTACATTTGTGAGTGTGATATTTCGATTCAGTTCGAATTACTTCACATGGGAATAAAATAAAAAGAAGCGGCCTAGTGTCAGTTGTGAATATACTGAAGCGCTCCCTCCAAAGTAGACATTGAAAAAATGAAAATTTTGAAGGGAGCTTTATTTATTAATACGATATGTCGCTCAGCTATTAATTTTTTTCAGGTCATCCTTAATGCTGTCAATCTCAGACATAGCACTTTTAACCCAATCTCCTTGAGCTGCGCCTTTAAAATTAGCTTTAAAAGCCTCGCAATGCTGTGCCATTTGTTCAATTAATACTTTTTCTTCACCTTTTAATCCGTTTTCAATATCTTTGTATTTATGCTTATGTTCAGGTGCAATAACTGTGCGAATATTTTCTTTTTGAGCATTCTTTATCATTGACTTTATATCCGGTACTATATCCGGTACTATATCCGGTCCTATAACTGGTCCTATCATTGGACTCATTTAATCTCCTCCAAATTATCAATCACTTAGTTTATCTAACTGCTTTTCATAAGATTTTTTTAAGTCTTCTTTATATTCTTCTAATTTCCATTCTTGCTTTCTAATTATCTCATTGATTTCTTGCTCATACGCTTCTATATTTCTCGTCATTTTCCTTTGGGCATCTTCACTATAATTCATTTCGTGTTTCAAATATTGAAAAACATCATAACTACGTTCATTTTCTTTTCGAGTTCTGTATCTAAGTTCATTCAAATTTTGCAGTTCATTCTCTATACGTTTTTTCTCAGAATTATATGATACTTCTAATTCATTTTTATTATTAATTTGATTAAACATCATAGTAATCCACCTATTTGCGATGCAAGTGCTTGATCTTTATCAACGATTTCATTAATACTAGATCTAACTCTTGTAATATAATTTGATATAGATGAACCTATTGTTGAAAGTTGTTTTTCTTTTGCAGATATCATTTGTTTAGGTTCCCCTACCATACTACTTTCATTCACATGACCTTCATCTAAAGCTTCTAGCACTTCATTCACGGTTATATCTTTACCTACAGCGTTTCCAGCTTTTTGCGCGTCTTCCCAATTTTTTTCAAATTTCTTTTTCTTTTCATTATACATTTTTTTGATTTGATTAATTTCGTCCTCTATCAGTTGATTGAATGACTGCGCAATTGTTAAAGCTGTTAAACTTTCTAAAACTTTCTGTTGCGAAGAAGATAACCAACCACCATTTGTAGTCATCATATTGGCTCTAAGTAATTCTATACTAGCTAATTTAGACATAGCATTATTAGAATTTTTTACGAACGACTTATTATTTTCTTCTACATAACCTTGTACTTTTTTAAGTTCTTTTTTTATAGCTTTTTGTTCTTGTTCAGTTAAAAATCCAGCCATATCATGTGACTTGCCGTTATGAACCACAATTTCATTACCGAAATAAGTATAATTCGTATATCCCTTTATAATATTAGTTAACCAATCCTTATCAGATACAATTCTAGTAATGTTACCTTTATAACCTTTATATAGTTTAAATAATCGGGAGTTATGATTTAAATACCTAGCTGCTATAGGAGCTGGATTATAAACAACAATATTCGGAATACCATTACTCATTCCTAATATTACCGCTTCTCTACCACCTAATGAATGCCCAGTTATAAAATCAATATCATACTTATTTTTTATTTTTTTGATGAACTCTTGTGTTTCTTCAAAATGTTTACTGTTATCAGAAGGAGGGAATGTTCCAATTTGGGCATCGGAAATTAAATCCTTTTTAGTCTCAGCTGAGTCAATTCTATCCTGTTTTGTTGTTGCAAAATCTGGTAGCAAAAGTTGCTTCGCAAGAGCTTCCTTTTTGAAATTTGTACCAGTCATGCCAATAATCACTTTCCCAGTATCTTTGTTTAGGAAAGCTGATGCTGTCACACCGTGTTTTTTATCTGTGTGACTATCTATATACTCAAGATTAGAAGGGAATTTTCCCCGTTTTTTTAATACTTCAAATTTTGTTTTCAATTCTCGATTTGATATTTTATTATTATTTGCATTTTCAACCTCATAAGCTAATTTTGAAACAGCACTCGTTGCTTCTGTTTCACTATTTAGTTTGCCATAATCCACTTCAAATTGTTTAGTCATTATTTCCACCTTTAGTTGGTCCGAAATTTAGAAAATCACTCATAAAAGTCTCATCCTCTTTATCCTTAGAAAACTTGTATTCTATCTGTTTATATCCAACTGAGCTACCTTTAATATCTCCGTCTATATGCAGTTTTAATATCGGAGACTTTTTGGCTGTAATTGGGTAATTTTCTCTAAGTTTTTTTACATTTCCATCACTATTATTAATTTTGTACTCTGCCTCATAATATGGAACATTTTCATTGATGGTTATTCTTCCATTTTTATAATTTTTCAAGTCTTTAAAATCGGCATATTGCCCGAAAAATTTAAAATTCTCTATTTTATGTTTAAGGTTTTCATCTTCTACTTTATCTAAAAGTACTATCTTATTATTTTTAAGTTCAACACGATAATTTTTTTCGCGTGTCATCTTACCCACTTCATCATAAGTTGTTCTTATAGTATAATACCCAGTTGCCGTCCTCGTATTTCTATTCAAATGCAGTACCATACCTTCACTATCCATTTCACCCGGTTTGTTGCTTTTAGCAAAATCTGTTGATATCGTCCACGTACCTTTATCGCCTTTTTTAAACTCACCATCTCGATATCCTTCTTTGTCATATAGATCCTCGAGATTCTTAATTGGATACATATCTAACGTTTTCGCAAAACTCTTTTTGATTTGCTCTTCTTTTGAATCTGTTTTATTCGTTTGTTCCTCTTTTTTCTGTTCATCTTTCATATTTCCACATCCCCCAATAAAAATGATTAAAAGTAATACACTCATGTACAAAGCAATTTTTTTTATATACTCCATCATTTCACATCTCTCTGTTTTAATTTTATAAACATTTGAATATTTCATACAACTTATTAAAATAGTGATTATTCAACTTTTATGTTATCAAACAAAACTAACTTATTCAATTTAATACATGTAATTCATTTAACTTTATTATTAAATGTTCTAACGTTATTTTTTATATTAGTAATTATATTTATTTATCCTCGCTTGGATTAAAGTAGACACTATCTGTGAAGTAAATATTTTCTCCCTTATTTTCAACAAAGGTAAATTCAATATTTTTATATCCAACTGATGAGCCTTTTAGATTACCTGACCCTTTCAATAATAATTTAGGCGCTTTTTTCGTCGGGATATTATATCGCTTCCTTAATTGTTCAACATTGTAATCACTGTTTTTCAATTGATATTGAGCAGAGTATATTGGTACTTCTGGGTTATATGACACTTCACCATCTTTATAGTTTTCCAATTCTTTGAAATTCCCGTATTGCACAAAGAATTTAAATTCTTCAATTTCTTTTTTTACTTTTTCGTCATCGATTGGTTTTAATGGAATGATTTTATTCTTTTCCATTTTTACAGGATACATTTTTGTATGATTGTGTGTCATTCCATCGCTATCTTCAACAACTTCTCTAACAATATAATTCCCTTTAGCCGTTCTAGTATTTCTGTTAATTTCTAAAACTACTCCCCTAGATTCCAGGTTTTCTCCTTTTAATTGGATTTTCATTTCAGATCTAATTAGCCAAGTCCCTTTATCATCTTTTTTAAATTCTCCATCTCGATATCCTTCTTTGTCGTATAAATCCTCGAGATTCTTAATTGGATACATATCTAACGTTTTCGCAAAGCTCTTTTTGATTTGTTCTTCTTTTGAATCTCCCATGATCTTATTACCACCACCGCAAGATGTTACAAAAATGATTAGAATCAACAGGATTATGCACAATCTGATCCTTTTTATAGACCTCATTGTTTCACACCATCCTTATCATTTGTCATCTTTATTAGTTTTCGCTGGCTGGTAATCCAAAGAATCTATTACTGATAAATGGCTATTTTCGCGTTTTGAAAAATCAATTTCTAACTTCCTATCTCCAACGGAACTTCCTTTCAAATTACCATCAATATGCATTTTTAATACCGGTGATTTATCAGTAGGAATATTATAACGACTTCTTAATTGCTTAACATTTTCATCTTTATTACTCATTTTATATTTCACGTCATAACTTGGAACATTCTCATTAATTGAGACATCACCATTGCTGTAGTTTTTCAATTCTTTAAGATTTGCATATTGTCCAAAAAACTTAAAATTTTCTATTTTTTGTTTAAGCTTTTTATCTTCTACTTTATCCAATAAAATGATTTTATTATTTTTCATTTTAACTTTATAATTTTTTCTATAAGGTAATTTATACTTGCGATAAAACGTCCTGACAAAGTAGTACCCCTTAGCTGTACGTGTGTTTCTATCTAAGCTCAAGAACATGCCTTCATTACTTAGCTCACCCGGTTTATTACTTTTGGCGAAATCTGTATACATCGTCCAAGTCCCTTTATCGCCTTTTTCAAACTCACCATCTCGATATCCTTCTTTGTCGTATAAATCCTCGAGATTCTTAATAGGATACATATCTAACGTTTTCGCAAAGCTCTTTTTGATTTGGTCTTCTTTTGCTTTTTCAGCAGTAACACTAGATTTATCACAGCCTATTATAAAAATACTCAAAGCCATAATGCTTATGTACAATACGTCTCTCTTTAAATTTCTCATTATTCCACATCTTTCTTGTCTGATTTTTTATTGAATCTCTACTGATTATCTTTTGATGGGTTAAAATTTAAAAAATCACTAACAGAAATTTGGTTATCTTTTTGCTTTGAAAAGATATATTCCACTTTTTTATATCCTATCGAGCTACCTTTTATATCCCCATCTATATGAAATTTTAAAGTTGGCGATTCACTGGTTGTGATAGGATAAACATCTCTAAGTTTTTTTACATTACTATCACTATTTCCCATTTTGTACTCTGCTTCATAAAATGGCACATTTTCATTGCTCGATATTTTCCCGTTTTGATAATTTTTCAAGTCTTTAAAATCTGCATATTGCCCAAAAAATTTAAAATTTTCTATTTTATGTTTGAGTTTTTCATCTTCTACTTTATCTAAAAGGACTATTTTATTATTTTTTAGTTCAATACGATAATCTTTCCTTTGCGGCATCTTATCCTCTTCGTTATAAGTTTTTCTTACAAAGTAATATCCTTTAGCCGTCCGCCTATTTCTATTCAAATGTAATACCATACCTTCACTATCCAATTCACCCGCTTTATTACTTTTGGCAAAATCTGTATATATCGTCCACGTCCCCTTATCACCTTTTTCAAATTCGCCATCTCGATATCCTTCTTTGTCATATAAATCTTCAAGATTTTTGATTGGGTAAATATCTAATGTTTTCGCAAAGCTCTTTTTAATTTGGTCTTCTTTTGAGTCTTCTTTTGAGTCTTCTTTTGATTTTTTTGCATTCTCGCTTGAACTATTACAACCAATTATAAAAATACTCAACACCATAATGCTTATGTACAATACTACTCTTTTTGAATCCCTCATTTTTTCACTTCTCTTTATCATGTTAATATTTGTTGAGTACTATCAACCTTTGTGTTATTTTTAGTCACTTGGAATTAAGTTTAATCCATCTGAAAAATATATATTTTCTTTTTTATTTTCTATGAATATAAATTCAATTTCCTTATATCCAACTGAAGACCCTTTCAAATCCCCCGAACCTTTCAACAACAATTTAGGCGCCTTTTCTGTTGGAATATTATATCTTTTTCGTAATTCTTTAACATTATAATCATCATTTTTCAGTTTATATTTCGCTGAATAAATAGGAGCTTCAGAATTATAGGAAATGTCACCATTTTCATAATTCTCTATTCCTTTAAAACTGCCATATTGCACAAAAAACTTAAAGTTTTCAATTTCCTTTTTCAACTTTTCATCTTTTATCTCCTCAGTTGGAATAATTTTATTGTTTATCATTTTCACAGGATACTTTTTTTCTGTTTCTCTTTCATCAAGGCTTTTTCTTGAATCTATTTCTTCTATTGAAAAATAACCGGTTGTGGTCCTAGTATTTCTATTCATGTATAATATCATGCCTCTTGAAGTTAAACTTTTACCTTTTGGTTGAATTATCATTTCAGATCTAACAACCCACGTCCCTTTGTCTCCCTTTTTAAATTCTCCATCTCGATATCCTTCTTTGTCATATAAATCTTCAAGATTTTTGATTGGGTACATATCTAAAGTTTTCGCAAAGCTCTTTTTGATTTGTTCTTCCTTTGAATCTTCTTTTGCTTTTTCAGCAGTAACACTAGATCTATCACAGCCTATTATAAAAACGCTCAAAATTATAACATTTGTGTACATTCCAATTCTTTTTATTGACCACATTGTTTCACACCATCCCTATCATTTATCATCTTTATTTTTGGCAGGTTGAAAATTTAATGAATCGACTACTGATAATTCGCTATTTTCTTCTTTTGAAAAGTCTATTTCTAACTTTTTATATCCAACGGAACTGCCTTTTAAGTCCCCATCAATGTGCATTTTTAATATTGGAGCTTTATCAGTAGGAATGTTATAACGGCTTCTTAATTGCTTAACATTTTCATCTTTATTACTCATTTTAAATTTCGCGTCATAACTTGGAACATTACTATTAATTGAAACGTCGCCATTGTTGTAACTTTTCAAACTCTTGAAATCGGCATATTGTCCGAAAAATTTAAAGTTTTCTATTCTTTCTTTAAGTTTTTGATCTTCCACCTTGTCTAATAAAATAATTTTATTGTTTTTCATCTCAACTCTATAATTTTTACTATAAGAGTTTTCATGATTGTCATATATAGTATCTACAAAATAATATCCCTTGGCCGTTCGTGTATTTCTATCCAAATTTAAAACCATACCTTCATTATCTAATACACCTGGTCTATTACTTTTGGCGAAATCTGTGTAAATCGTCCACATCCCTTTGTCACCTTTTTTAAATTCGCCATCTCGATATCCTTCTTTATCATATAGGTCCTCGAGATTTTTGATTGGATACATATCTAACGTTTTCGCAAAGCTCTTTTTAATTTGTATTTCTTTTGAATCTTCAGGAGTGTCAAATACGCCACTGCAACCTGACACTAATAGAATTAAGACCGATGTACCTATACACAACGCGCATTGCCTAAAATTATTCATTGTCCGTATCCCCTTTTTTCATCATAGTTAATAGTCCTCACTTGGGGTAAACTCCAAACTATCAGTAAAAAATACATTCTCTTCTTGATTCTCAACGAAGGTAAACTCAATGTCCTTATGTCCGATTGATGAACCTTTTAAATCTCCAGTACCTTTCAACAACAATTTAGGAGCTTTTTTGGTTTGAATATCATACATTTTACGCAATTGTTTTACATTATAATCATCATTTCTTAATTGAAATTTAGCAGAATAAGTAGGTGCTTCTGAGTTATATGAATAATCACCATTTTGATAATTCTTAAATCCTTTAAAATCACCATATTGTGAGAAAAACTTAAAGTTTTCAATTTCTTTTTTTATGCCTTCGTCATTAATTGGACCAATCGGTATTATTTTATTATTTACCATCTTTACTGGATAACGCTTTTCTTTATCTTCTGTCTTTTTTAATGTATCGTTACTTGTTACATCTACAATAAAATATCCTTTTGCCGTTCTTGTATTTCTATTTAAAAATAGATACATACCTCTTGATCTCATAATTTTACCTTTTGGCTGTTTAACCATTGCTGAACTGATAACCCATGTCCCTTTATCACCCTTTTTAAATTCGCCATCTCTATATCCTTCTTTATCATATAGGTCCTCGAGATTCTTAATTGGGTACATGTCTAATGTTTTCGCAAAGCTCTTTTTGATTTGTGTTTTTTTCGAATTTTCTTTTGTTTCATCACTTTTGCCACAACCTGCTACAATAACTATTAAAATCAAGATACTTATGTACAATGCAAAACTTTTTAAATTTCCCATCATTTCACGTCTCTCTGTTTTAGAATTATTTCTACATCTAATAAACTTTAGCTATCTTCATCAGACGGCCCAAAATTCACAAAATCTCTTACAGCTGTTTCTTGGTCTTTTACTTTTAAAAAATTATATTCTATATTTTTATAACCAACTGAACTTCCTTTTATGTCGCCATCTATATGTAATTTTAATACTGGCGACTTTTTGGTTGTGATTGGATAAACTTCTCTAAGTTTTTTTACATTTTTATCCGTATTACTTATTTGATATTCTGCATCGAAACTTGGTACATTATCTGCACTTGATATATTTCCATTTTTATAGTTTTTAAAATCTCTAAAATCAGCGTACTGACTAAAGAATTTAAAATTTTCTATTTTATTTTTGAGCTTTGCATCTTCTAATTTATCCAAAAGTACTATCTTATTATTTTTTAATTCAACATGATATTTTTTTTGTTGATCTTTTCCATTAAATTCATCATGAGCTTTACTCATATAATAATATCCTGTTGCCTTCTTTGTATTTCTATTAAGGAATAAAACCATACCTTCGTCATCTATTTCACCTGGCTTGTTACTTTTAGCAAAACTTGTGAGTAAAGTCCACATCCCTTTGTCACCCTTTTTAAATTCGCCATCTCGATATCCTTCTTTGTCATATAAATCTTCAAGATTTTTGATTGGATACATATCTAACGTTTTCGCAAAGCTCTTTTTGATTTGTTCTTCTTTTGAATCTTCTTTTGTTTCATTACCTTTGCCACAACCTGCTACCATAACTATTAAAACCAAGATACTTATGTACAATCCAATCCTTTTTAAATATCCCATCGTTTCACGTCTCTCTGTTTTAGAATTATTTCTACATCTAATTATCTTTAGCTATCTTCATCAGACGGTCCAAAATTCAAATAATCTCTTAATGTTGTCTCTTGATCTTTAACTTTTGAAAATTTATATTCTATTTTTTTGTATCCAACTGAACTTCCTTTTATATCACCATCTATATGTAACTTTAATATTGGAGCCTTTTTCGTTGTAATTGGATAAATATCTCTAAGTTTTTTTACATTTGTATCACTATTATTCAATTTGTATTCTGCTTCATAGCTCGGTACATTTTCATTAGTTGTTATACTTCCATCTTGATAATTTTTTAAATCTTTAAAATCGGCATACTGACTAAAAAATTTAAAATTTTCAATTTTTTGTTTAAGTTTTTCGTCTTCTACATTATCTAAAAGAACAATCTTATTATTTTTAAGTTCAACACGGTATTTTTTCTCATTCTGATTTTTGCTAATATCATCATAAATTTTATTTACAAAATAATAACCTGTTGCCTTTTTGGTATTCCTATTTAGATATAGCACCATACCTTCATCATCTATTACTCCTGGTTTGCTACTTTTTGAAAAACTTGTGAGTAAAGTCCATGTACCCTTATCGCCCTTTTTAAATTCACCATCTCTATATCCTTCTTTGTCGTATAAATCCTCGAGATTCTTAATTGGATACATATCTAAAGTTTTCGAAAAGCTCTTTTTGATTTGTTCTTCTTTTGAATCTTCTTTTGTTTCATTACCTTTGCCACAACCTGCTATCGCAAATATTAAAATCATAACGCTTATGTACAATGCAAACCTTTTTAAATATCCCATCGTTTCACGTCTCTCTGTTTTATACTTCATTTATATTCTCTTTTCATATAAATAATTAATTATTTTGTATATTTCTCTTTTACGTTACCAAAATATACATATACAATCAATTTAATTTATTAATTAAATTTGTACTTATTATTATGTTGCATCATTTTTTTATTATTGTTTCATTTGAATTAAAATATCTTCGAAATCTACTACTCAATACTAAGGAACTCAAGCATCGCACTAAAGATTAATTGCTTTTTAGCAATATTTGCCACTTTAACTATTTATTAAAAATTATTAAATCGACTTAATAAACGTAATTTTCTTAATATTCAGTGTTATGATGGAGTTACATTTTTTAGAGGAGTGATAGATATGAAATTTAAAAAGGTTTTAGTAGCTACGGCAATGGTAGGTGTATTAGCAACTGGCGTTGTTGGATATGGTAATCAAGCAGATGCGAAAGTGTATTCTCAAAATGGACTCGTACTACATGATGACGCAAACTTCTTAGAACACGAGTTAAGTTATATCGATGTGTTACTAGATAAGAATGCTGACCAAGCTACAAAAGACAACTTAAGATCATACTTCGCCGATAAAGGATTACATTCAATCAAAGACATCATCAACAAAGCTAAGCAAGACGGCTTTGATGTTTCAAAATATGAACACGTAAAATAAATTCAATAATGCTTTGTAACAAAGCACAAAAAACAGCTCAATGACGTTGAAGTCAGTGATTAACTCACTAGTTTCATTACATCATTAAGCTGTTTTATTTTATTAATTATTTTTCTAATTTTGGTGCCTTACGTTCAACTTTCTTTTCACCTAATGGATAGAACCAAGTAATTGGGAAATCATTAGTATCGAAACCAACTATTTTATCACCATATAACTTGTAGTAAGCAGGTGTATTTTCAAGTCTTTCATCAAATTCACGGTCTGCTTTTTGTTCAGGTGATTCATAAATATCAATTTCTTTAGTTACCAATTTGCTTAATAGTTTACCAGTAACAGGATCAACAACAGTAAAGTTTAAATTCTCACCATTGTATAACCTATAACCTGCATCAAAAGAGTCGAAGCTGAATTCTCCTTTTTCATTTACTTGTAAATCAGGGAATTCTTGCCCATCCCCTAAACTTGAGTAAACTTTTACGACAGCATTGGCAAATTTCGTTTTTCCTTCAATTACTTTAGTGGCGTTATTATTTGCTTGCGGAATACCAATACCACGCTCACTCTCGTATACAAAACCATAAATATCTTTGACATTCAAGTCCTCTAAACCATTATTTAGAGTTTTTACTTTTTCTACCTTTTCAGGATTATATTCTGTATATGCAGAAGCAATGTTATCAAAGCTTGTTACTTTTGTTTTGAAAATAATTGGTTTTAACGCCTCATCTTCATCTTCTGGTAAAAATGTCAAAGAAACAATATCATCTTTCTTTAAGTTTAAATTATCAAATCTTTTCTTTTTGAAATCAAAATCAAAATATCCTTTATCATCAATGTGCTTCCAGATACCTTCAATTCTTGATTTACCTTCTTCTTCAGTTAAAGTTTTTTTGCTTTTACCACTTTCTTCAAAATTAATAAATTTATTATTAATTGATAATGCAACTTTTCCTTTCACTGAAGTATGTCCTTTAATTATGCCTGTCCATTCAGTAATAGGTTCCACTAAAATCTGGTGATGATCGCCTTTCTTTTCTAATTGCTTATCAGGAATCTTATACGCACCTTCGTATCTTTGTGTAGTGTATGTAGCTGTAGCATCATTACTTGACTCTTCAACTTCTTCATTTTTCTCTATAGGTGATTCTATACTTTCACCTTTGTTATCCGAAGATTTTTTTTCAATTTCTTCCTCTTCGTCATCCTCTTCTAATCCATCTAAGGAAGATGATGAAACTTCTATTTCTTGGTTATGAACTATTTTACGATCTTTAAGTTTATATTCAAATTCTCCTTTTTCATCCGACATTACAAATCCACCATTATTATCTTCCACTGGTTCTACACTCTGTTTATCAATATTTAAAAGTATAATTTGATGTGGTAATGTTGTACCTTTGACAGATGTATCTCCAGGATTAACACTTCCTAATTTTACAAAGTTAGCAGGTTTATTTTGATCTTCACCTTTTTCATTTTCTTTATGTCCTGTATAATTCTCATTAATTTGTTTTGGCTGTGATGCTATATTACTAGAAGAATTTTTAGATTCTATATTTTGATTTTCAGATGCTTCTGCTTGTCCGTTTGTTATGATATATAACATTGTAATTGCAACTGATACTAAACCGACTTTTATTTTACGTAACTTAAAATTTTCCCTCATGATATGCTCCCTCGAATTTTTAGTTTAATTCAACATTAATTTCTTTTATTTTAGTACCATCAATTACGTCACCCATACGATGAGTTTGTAACTTTTTATTTAATTCAAACGTATAGTAGCCGCCATCTTTCATATTAATTCTAATTTTACTGTCTTTAGGTTCTGTTTTATAAAGATCATGATTATCAATTAAATGCTTTCTTAATTTGAAATCAAGTTCTTTTAATGAAATTTTTTCTTTAAAAATATCATAATTTTTTACAGACACAGATATGGTATTGGGACTTGTACTCTTTGATACTCTTAAGTTCACATTATTTGTAGTGTCTTTATAACTTTGAGTGTTTGGTGTAGTAATCCCACCAATTGTAGTCATTATGGCAGAACGACCTGTACCTTCAGGAACAGCAAACACATCAACATTTGTAACGTCGTCATTAGATTGAACCACGTCTCCCTCTTTACCTGTTAATGTAACATCAATTTGTTGACCATTTTGAGGAAATATTACTTTATCTCCTTCTTTATATCCGCTTAATCCTCTAAGATCAAAACTTGCTCCAGTATAATACGTCTTTAAATTTTGTGTATCTTTTGAAGTAACTGATAATCTGCTACTAGCTTCGTCTGCTTTTACTGGCTGAGCAGTAGTTGTAATCATCCCTGTTGTTAAAATCCCTAGTGCTAAACTTGCTTTAGCAATATTTTTTAATTTCATAATTCTATGCTCCCAATTTTTAGTCTATTTGATTTATTCTATTACGCAATACGAACAATCCTCATTCATTATAATGAGCAATGGTCGTGCTTCACATTAAACTTACTTTAACTAAAAATTAATCATTATTAAGTAATTTAATAAATAGTTAACTAATATCATTCAATTCCTATCGATCTACTCTCTTTTATTTACGAATAACACTTTATCTCAACTTAATCTTTATTTAACTACTTATTCTGTACACAATTTCGACACAAAAAAGACATCGTACTATCACAGTGTCTAAATTTAATGTTCGTATTTATTTCGATTTATTTTTACTATATTTTTAACTCGACGCAATCATTAAAATCAATTCGCCTTATCAAAATAGTTAATTCTTCTTACTCTTAAATAAACATTATTTGAAGCATTCCTTGTTTACGACTCTTCATTTTAATTAACTTCGATGCTTGCTTTTCAATTAATTCTTCTAGTGAGCTAATTAAATCTGCTATTTTATTCTGTTCTTCAAAAGGAGCTAAATAAATTTCCAAATTTTCGAAAGTGTTTTTATTAACTATTTGTGTAGCCGTTTTTCCTGCAATAGATTTCATGAACGTTGATAATGAATCAGAAATATAATAAAGATAATCTATATTTATATTTTCAAATGGAACTACTGCATTTATTTGTTGATTACACGAGCCCTGTTTTCTCAATATTGCGTTTTTTCCTATACTAGCTATACACGTAACCAATAGTGTATTTTCTGGTAATTGTCTTGCTTTTTTATAGCCTTCTTGGGTTAATTTGTTTTCACTTTCATAAATATTTTTACTATTATTAATGTCAGTAGGTGTAACCCAAACGTATTCACCCTTATTCCAATATATATTTTCTTTTTTACTTGGCGTGTTTCCTGTATAAACACAAGCTATTTCTTTTAGTTTCTTTTTCTCCCAATCCGGATAATCATTTCCATTCTCGTCCTTAAATCGCAATTCCTGTGAGAAGATTTTCTGCATATAGCCTTTTTTCTGTTGTTGAAGTAATTCAAGCTTTTGTTCTTCTAATTCAATTTGTCGGTCGAGTTTGCTGAAGAATTTACCTATTTTTTGCTGTTCTCTAAGCAGCGGATAAGAAGAACTAATACTATAAAAATCACTATGGTTTAAATCTGGTATCGTCGAAGATCCTGCTAAAGATA
>NZ_JACVZN010000190.1:0-226 GCF_017151895.1 Staphylococcus sp. EG-SA-15
ATACGTCTCATCAATACGCCATTTGTAATAAGCTTTTTTATGCTTTTTCTTCCAAATTTGATATAAAATTGGGGCATATTCTTGAACCCAACGGTAGACCGTTGAATGATGAACGTTTACACCACGTCCCCTTAATATTTCAGATATATCACGATAACTCAATGCATATCTTAGATAGTAGCCAACGGCTACAGTGATAACATCCTTGTTAAATTGTTTATATCTG
>NZ_JACVZN010000191.1:0-225 GCF_017151895.1 Staphylococcus sp. EG-SA-15
ATTCTCATTCATGCACGAATGGTTCTTCCCCACCTAATCAGATATTAGGTGACTTATGGGGAGAAATCAGTTAGGATGAAAAAGTGGATAATCCTTTTTTAGGCAGGTACTTCGGTACTTGCCTATTATTTAAAATTAATAAACAGTTAATTTTTACATGAATATATTAAATTTTAAAAAAACAAACGTTTTTAGTATATAAATTATTTTGTGTTCGTATTGTGT
>NZ_JACVZN010000192.1:0-222 GCF_017151895.1 Staphylococcus sp. EG-SA-15
TTTTTTATGTCTAAAACGTCAAAATAAAAAGCAAATACAAAGAAAAATGGCTTGGCGAAGTGAAAACGTTTGAATCTGACGAAACGAGAAAAGAGCGCAACGAGTTTAGTAGAGCTAAATGAGTAAGTGAGAGCCGAAGGAGAGGAAAGAAGCAAGCGATTGTCACAAGTCAAGAAAGGTTCTTAGCGAGGATGGTAGCCAACTTACGTTCCGCTAGAGTAG
>NZ_JACVZN010000193.1:0-218 GCF_017151895.1 Staphylococcus sp. EG-SA-15
GATATTTGGTTGCGTAAGCAACGAGATAATCATTCAGCATATGCGTTTATCAAACGTCTCATTAAACAATTTGGTAAACCTCAAAAGGTAATTACAGATCAGGCACCTTCAACGAAGGTAGCAATGGTTAAAGTAATTAAAGCTTTTAAACTTAAACCTGACTGCCATTGTACATCGAAATATCTGAATAACCTCATTGAGCAAGATCACCGTCATAT
>NZ_JACVZN010000194.1:0-218 GCF_017151895.1 Staphylococcus sp. EG-SA-15
ATCTAAAAATGAGCAAGCGGCATTAAAGGCACAACAAGCAGCGATAAAAGAAGAAGCAAGTGCAAATAATTTAAGTGATACATCACAAGAAGCACAAGAGATTCAAGAAGCTAAAAAAGAAGCACAAGCAGAAACAGATAAAAGTGCAGCTGTATCAAATGAAGAACCAAAAGCAGTGGCATTGAAAGCACAACAAGAAGCAACAAAAGAACAAGCAA
>NZ_JACVZN010000195.1:0-218 GCF_017151895.1 Staphylococcus sp. EG-SA-15
TTACTCATTTAGCTCTACTAAACTCGTTGCGTTCTTTTCTCGTTTCGTCAGATTCAAACGTTTTCACTTCGCCAAGCCATTTTTCTTTGTATTTGCTTTTTATTTTGACGTTTTAGACATAAAAAAAAGAGACCTCACGGTCTCAATGCGGCTCATCGCATCCATTTTTGCCTGGCAACGTTCTACTCTAGCGGAACGTAAGTTGGCTACCATCCTCG
>NZ_JACVZN010000196.1:0-214 GCF_017151895.1 Staphylococcus sp. EG-SA-15
CTTGCTCAATGAGGTTATTCAGATATTTCGATGTACAATGACAGTCAGGTTTAAGTTTAAAAGCTTTAATTATTTTAGCCATTGCTGCCTTCGTTGAAGGTGCCTGATCTGTAACTACCTTTTGAGGCTTACCAAATTGTTTAATGAGACGTTTGATAAACGCATATGCTGAATGATTATCTCGTTGCTTACGCAACCAAATATCTAATGTATG
>NZ_JACVZN010000197.1:0-214 GCF_017151895.1 Staphylococcus sp. EG-SA-15
CTTGCTCAATGAGGTTATTCAGATATTTCGATGTACAATGGCAGTCAGGTTTAAGTTTAAAAGCTTTAATTACTTTAACCATTGCTGCCTTCGTTGAAGGTGCCTGATCTGTAACTACCTTTTGAGGCTTACCAAATTGTTTAATGAGACGTTTGATAAACGCATATGCTGAATGATTATCTCGTTGCTTACGCAACCAAATATCTAATGTATG
>NZ_JACVZN010000198.1:0-214 GCF_017151895.1 Staphylococcus sp. EG-SA-15
CTTGCTCAATGAGGTTATTCAGATATTTCGATGTACAATGACAGTCAGGTTTAAGTTTAAAAGCTTTAATTATTTTAGCCATTGCTGCCTTCGTTGAAGGTGCCTGATCTGTAACTACCTTTTGAGGTTTACCAAATTGTTTAATGAGACGTTTGATAAACGCATATGCTGAATGATTATCTCGTTGCTTACGCAACCAAATATCTAATGTATG
>NZ_JACVZN010000199.1:0-213 GCF_017151895.1 Staphylococcus sp. EG-SA-15
ATATGACGGTGATCTTGCTCAATGAGGTTATTCAGATATTTCGATGTACAATGACAGTCAGGTTTAAGTTTAAAAGCTTTAATTATTTTAGCCATTGCTACCTTCGTTGAAGGTGCCTGATCTGTAATTACCTTTTGAGGTTTACCAAATTGTTTAATGAGACGTTTGATAAACGCATATGCTGAATGATTATCTCGTTGCTTACGCAACCAA